>NZ_JAPFPW010000005.1 GCF_026155325.1 Desulfobotulus pelophilus
TTCTTGCCTTGAGGCTGCTTAAAAAAATCACGCTTCAGGTGACATCTATCTTGACACCTACCGGTAATTTATATTCAATTTGATGCTTACCTATTGAAGCGCAACCGTCTAAGCCGAGTAAGATGGTATAAAAAGCGTCAGTCAATGAATCATCCACGATTCCTTTAACTACATCCAATTGCTGTGCTTCAATGCCAGCTTCTTTCAAAATAGTTAAACGAGATATATCTGAGTCTTCTGAAAAGTAGCCTTCAATTAGCTGACGTTTGAGCTCAGAGAACTCATTCACAAATTCCTCTGAAGATATTGAGATTTTCACTTTTGTCACCATTCCTTCAAAACACATAACGCTTTGTACACCGGCCCAGCTGCGGCGTGCCAAAATGTGGTAAAAGAGCGCAGCGACCGCATTTTGGTGCGCCGTAGCTGGGTCCGCGTGCTGCAACTTGTTAAGTGATTTCATGCCCAATGTACTTCTACATGTTTATTATTGAAGTCCGGATCTTCTTCGTTTCCTTTAACTTCACACCACATCGATTCTGGAAGACCTTCAATTTTTATCTTCTTACCATTCTCAATGACGCCTCCTAGTGCTTGAAATTCGATAAAACGATTTATCATTTCATGTACTGCTCTAGCGTGCTCTTCGGAGACGTCATGAACACTAATGTCTGGTCGTGCAAAAAGCCTTAACCCTCGAGTGCGGTACCATTTTTTGCCATTTTCTTGGGAAGATACCAATATTGTGGTGTGCTGAAACGGTTTTGCCTCTTTTGGAAAAAACACAGATTCCCGCCATTCAGTTGGGCTCCACCATTTAAACCGCTGCGGCTCATATACACAAACGCCACCGTTATCAAGAAAATAGGTTACCAACCCCACAATGTTGCGTAGGTAATCCAGGGTTTCCTGATCTTTGATTTCTGTACGGATGACCATGCAACTTGATGCTTTTTTTATAGCTTTAGCCAATTTGGAGTCCATTCGGCATATTTCATTCCAAAGATAACCGGATCGAAATCCGTCTCTGTACTCTGGCGAGGCCCCGTCATGGTACTTTGCAATATCTGTATTATCCGGAACCTCAGTAAAATTGTACTTGGATGCTGAAATACTTGCCCCATTTTCAAACTCTCCGAAGAGGACGAAGAATGAGAATGCCTTTTCTTTAGATGGTAGAAAATATCTTCGATTCCAATTCATATAGTTTCACTTAACGATTTGTTAAAGGGTCGGCTTTAGCCGGTCCCAGTGAGCGAAGCGAACGGTTTGAACTTCTTGTTAGGCATTGCTTGGTCGGAAGTCTTCAAGCGACTTGGGAAGGTAGCCAAAAATCCGTACCACATCCCCTGAGGCCTCGTGCTCGAAACCAATTTCTCTTAGTTTTTTGAGAATCCATGGTGAGTGGTCAATTACCTCGTTTTTGATGAGGCGGCCCCTTGGCCTCTCTTGACGCAAGCCGATATCGAACCACTCAACGCCCATGAAGGGGAACGGTAGGTGATACCACCATTCGGTGTCCCAGCTTGAAATATGTCCATTTATCCATTTGAAACGATATGAAGGCCGCCACTCAACCTGCTGCCGCATAAAAGTTATTAATTCGTTCCACTTGGTATTGTTTGCTGCGCCACACAATCCTCTTCTAGCAACAGTTGCTCGAATATTTTCTTTTTCTTCAGATGTGCCGGTATCGGCAAGCAGCGCCTTGTTATGCATTAAGACTTCCTGCCTTCGAGGCTATTCTCTACCTGGCTAGGGGTAAATAACCTTTTTGGTGTATGATCGAAAAATCTCATATGATATGCTGAAGACCTTTTAGGTCTAATCCTAACCCAAGGATCTTCTATTTCCTCTTCTGAAAACAGCGCTGGAAAATTGGGGTCAATGCTGGTCGAATCTATATTTATATCGTCCGACTTAATCTCTTGAAGCTTATAGCCGTTAGAGTAAACATGGATCGCAGTAATCTTTTCAGCTAATGACTTGTTTAGAAAAGGGAGAAACATTGCATCATCAAGGTCTCTCAAACTAATGACAGGAAAAAACCTAATAAAGCTGCTTTTACTGTAACTTATCGGTAAAAACTCTATTTCTTCTCTTCCTATAGATGACCCTGAGCCTACAGGAGACCACTTCTCATTCTCATCATCGGCTTCTTCAGTTTTATCGTTCGTCTCATCAAAGTCTATATGCTGCTCCCATTGACCCGATCCGATACCATATTTAATTCCAGCACGTTGCTCGGTGAAATCCGCTTCCTCATCATCTCTCATTCGATTTGATTTATCAGAAGCTCCAAATAGCATTGATAATATCTTATGTTTCGGTTCTTTAAGGGTTAGATAACAGAAAGCTCGAAAGTGCCCTATTTCATCCGCACTATATTTTTTATCAAGCTCAAAAGATACTGTTAAGCTAGCGATTGGATCATTTGACTCTTGAAGAAAAAGCACTCTATTTAGTGTTCCTTCTACTTTTTGAAAACCTGATGAGATAACAGATTGAATGTCATCCCCCCAGCGAGAGAAGAAACTAGCTTGTTCTTCTTCAGAAAGGGTTATGTTCAAATATTGAAATCGAATTGAAAAACCATCAGGACTATCAAGAACAATTCTGATTCTTTCCCGGTCATATATATCACAAAACAGGATCCCTTTATCCTTCGCGCTTTCAATAAGAGAATCTTTTTCTCCAATTGTGAGATTAATATTCGTAAAAAAAACAAAAGCCGTTAGGCTAGAGTCTGCGCTGATTGCATTTTCTAAGTCATCAGAAAACTTTTTCTTTATTGTTTTTTTCTGTTCATCTGAATCATTGCCTTGATTAACAAATCCGACTGCGCCAAATGCAGTTTGCTCGTCTCGATAT
This sequence comes from Desulfobotulus pelophilus, assembly GCF_026155325.1. Classification (NCBI taxonomy): domain Bacteria; kingdom Pseudomonadati; phylum Thermodesulfobacteriota; class Desulfobacteria; order Desulfobacterales; family Desulfobacteraceae; genus Desulfobotulus; species Desulfobotulus pelophilus. Next base: position 2,872 of record NZ_JAPFPW010000005.1, read on the forward strand.
ACAGCTTGAATGTCGCGACCACCATCAGGACCACCTCTTGGATGCCGTGGTCTTACATCAGAAAACCTCTTGTCATTAGCAAGAACAGCGCGACACATTTGCTCCCTGTGAAGCTGATTTGTGTCTAAATAGCTTTTAAGTCTCTCATCAGTTTGATACGACAATATTAAACTTCCTCAATTTTATGCATAACGCCGCGTTAAGGGGTGAGCAACGCAACGACTAACTTACCGCATTGCACTAAAAACTAATAAAATCAATGCATAACGAAAATGCTACGCGTTGCGAATCCCTCTTGAACGCTTTGTTAGCTGATAGACTTGAAGAAATCCGCCATTAGATTCCCCATCAAAGAGAATGGTAAAGGCCTTACACCTTCAAGAAAGTACTGACCGAAAGATTTCTTTTCACTATCTGCAAATTTCGGCACCGAGTTTAACGCATTCAAGCCTTTTTGAGTCAGAACGATACGGCATACACCACTAATAAAAGATTGTTCGATAATGATAAATCCTTCTTGATTCAGCCACTTTATCGTTGCGTGACAAGTGTGAAACAAAGATTGAGAATCTAGATCATTCTCTTCATTTTCGATGAAATAGTCCCTAACTCGATCCGCAATATCATTTGGATCTACGACAACTAAATTTGGGAATTTTTCCAAACTAGTATGCATAATCTCTAAAGCAGCACAATTAAAAATGTCTAAGTTTCTCATCATCATCCTCTTCAGCTAACGGGGCGGCGGATCAGCTGCAAAGCCGTAGGCAAGCTTGCTTGCCGGAGGATTTGTCTGCTGAATCCGCGTGATGGTCGGCGCGGAGCGCCGGGCAGCATGCGGATGGTATACGCCGCCCCGATGGCGCGGCGCGAAGCGTCCGCGCCATCAAGTTATTGTGCTGATCCGTATAACCTTCAGATCTCTTTGAAATCAGCCAGGTCAATAGGCACAAGACCATAAACTTCTATCTGGATAACACATCATTTTGTTTGTTAATTAGAAAACCATACAACTCCGGACTGACGGTTTTAAAAGTATTTTTCACCAAAAAACAGAAACCTCATTTTTGATCCATAAAACACTCTTCCTCTGACTACAAGTTTTCTTTTTCCGGGTATCATCCTGCCGCAAGCCTGCTTTCCCCATGCTATCCAGCTCCGGTTTTATTCCAAATCCAGATCCTGAGCCGATACAAAATCCATGACTTCCTTCCACCATGGGAGATTCGGGGATACGGGCATGGCATTGTGGCGTGCACCGTCAAAAATCCAGAGCTTTTTTTCCATACCAAGGGACTGGTAGAGCCGTTTTCCATGTTTGATGGGAATAATCTCGTCTTCTCCCGCAAGAAGAACCGCCACCCTGCCTTCAAAGTTTTTCAGGTTTTCCATGCTGTTGTATCTATCTTTTGCCAGCAGGCGGGCGGGAAGAAACCAGTAATGACTCTGGGCAAGATCCGGAAGGCTGTCCCAGGGGAGAAAAAGAACTGCACCTTTGACGGGAATGTCCGTTTTTTTCAGGGCCGCTGCCACCACGCCGCAGCCTAAGGATTCGCCCCAGAGATAAAGGGGACCGCCATAGGATTCATGGGCAAGGCGGATGCTCTGCAGGGCATCTTCCACTAAGGTTGTCTCGGAAATCTTGCCCCTGCGGCCGCCATAGCCCGGATATTCGGCCAGAATTACCCGGAAGTTATGTCTGGAAAGGGCTGTGGTGTAAAATGTCCTGTGCCAGGCGGACCCTGCATTGCCGTGGAACAGAAGTACGGTTCCGGCCGGTTTATCAGGCTCCGGACTGGCGATGAAACCACGGTATTCCTTTTCTTCTGGCCAGTGGCGAAGACCCTGAGTGATTGCCTGTTTCGGTGAAAGGGCCTGTTTGTCCGGCATATAAAGAAGGCTTCTCTGCATGGCAAAAAGCAGAAGGCAGAAAAGTACATAACCCGCAAGGATATACAACACTATTTTTTCCATCACGACTCCAGAGAATTTTTAAAGTCAGGGGCAATGGATTTTCATCCCGCGGATCGCTGCCTGTCCGGAAGGGAAAAGGAGCCGTCCGCTGAGGATGCATGGTCACCTTCCATGCAGGGGCTAAGGGTGATGCCCCCTGTTTTGAAGTTTTCCGCCATGGCCTCACTGCCTGTCATGGTCAGGCCCCTTATTTCCATGCAGGGCATATCATCGTTGTCCAGAAAGGAGATGTTGCCTAAAAGCATATGACTGCTGCCGTTTTCCGCTGTATAAATCAGTCCCTTTACCTTGTCCGGAGTAAAGGATGAAGTCGTAAAAGAATGGGGCAGATGAAGGGACTTCACATGGGTGGGCAGGCAGACGCTGCCCCTGCTTTCAAAGCCGAAGAGGCAGGCCAGTTGCATGGCACTGTCCAGAATCAGGGATAATGGATCGGGATGGGCCTTGAGAACTTCCGGAGCAAGGCTGGCTTTCATGCCATTATCTCCCATGATCTCAATTTTCTGCAGTACCTGATAGGCTCTGCCGTGGAAAAGGATCTCATCATATACGATCCGGCAGTCTCTGGGATAGGACCGGGGATGGATGAGGACAGGGGATAGCTGGGGGCGGACACTGCCGGAACGGATGGTGCAGCGCATCCGGGGGGTAGCCGGTTTTCTTTCCAGAGATACCAGCGTCCGCTCACGGCCTTTTTTTTGCACTTCCAGAGGAAGAAGGCTGTCTTCATTCAGAATACAGCCCTTTAACAGGCGAAGATCCTCAAGAATCCGGAAGTCAGTATCCGGATTTGGGCGAAAATCCGGCCTTTCTTCCTGACGCAGGATTTCACAGGCAAGGGAGGCAAAGGGAACCACTGCTTTGCCTGCAATGCTGTGGTCCGTAAATTCAGGCCGGGTTCTGACGGAAAAGATGCGCAGGGTTTCAGGCGCACTGTCTGGGGTTTTCTCTGTTTTCAGAGTTTTTTTTTCCGCCTCCCTGCCTGCTGCCAGCAGTACTTCAGGGTCATTGCCGGAAAGAATTTCGTGGGAGAAGGCTTCGCTGCCCTTATCCAGAGGAATCAGACCCACACCCTGTCGCTGAAAGTGCCGTGCCAGAGCAGGGGTGACCATGCCCCCTTCCCAGGGGCCCCAGCAGATGGATAGAGCCCGGCAATTTTTGCGTGTGAGGTTTTCTCTCCGGGCGAGGGCGTTGAGAACGCCATTGGCCATGGCATAGTCCGCCTGTCCGGGATTGCCCTCCAGACTGGCAACGGAGGAAAAGAAAATCATGGCCTTCATGGGCATATCTTTCAGTGCCTCGGCCATATGCTTTGCAAAAAGGGCTTTCACGGAAAAGACTTTGCTGAAATCCTCTGCGCTTTTATCCACCATGGCCTTATCCGACAGTACACCGGCTCCGTGAACCCAGAGGGAGGGCAGGGTATTTTCTTCCTTTAGTTTTTTGAAAAGCCCTTCAATGGCATCCGGCTTTTCAAGGTCCATGGAAAGGTAGCGGGCATCGCAGCCAAGGCTTTTCATTTTTTTGAGGGTGTCACGGATGGCGCGACCGTTTTTTATCCGGTTGAACTCCGTATCCAGCTCTCTGGGCGTGGGAGTTTTTTCTGCAAAATGGTGGCGCAGCAGGGCTTTCCGGATGTCTTCTTTTTTCTGGATGCCGGACAGCCAGAGGGGTTCGGGGCCGGGTTCCGGAGATCGGCCCGTAAAGAGCATGCGGCAGGGCCAGGAACGGGCCAGAGCTTCCACACAGGCTGCTGTTACGCCGTAGGCTCCGCCGGTGATGAGCATGAGATCGTCCTTGGCAGGGGGCGCAAGGGCTGGATTCTTTTCTTCGGCGGAACATTCCTTGAGAAGGGGGGTGCGGATGTGGCCTGAGGCATCGCATCCAAGGATCAGGGGGCCACGGCTGAAGAGGAGCTTTTTCATCAGAGGCTCCGCTGCGCCTGCTTCTCCGGAAAGATCCGCAAGGCGAAGGGCCATATCCGGCCATTCCTTCTGCAGGGTTCTCATGAGTCCTGCAAGGCTCTGGGTTTCAGGGGAAGCGCTGAAAGGATCACTGGACCCAAGGCTTCCGTCACTCCGGGTGATGATGCAGAGGGAGCAGGCCTTAGAAGATGCAAGGGCTTTTTTGCCCCATGACCCAAGAAAGACGAACAGCTTTTGCAGGGCTTTTTCATCGTTATGGGCTGCCCATGGCACAATCAGGCTGGGCTGAAAGGAGGCGAGGGCTTCTTCGGCACGGCAGAGTTTCGGAGTTTTTCCGATGAGGGATTGCTTTATGGGAAAAAGGCCTGTTTCATCGCAAAAGTCCTGCAGCAGAGCCAGAGAAGCGGGAATGTTTTCATCCTCAGGATCAAAGGCCTCCCAGTGGATGGTGCTTCGGATAAGGGAGATTTCCTCCGCAGACGGCTCTGTGTCAGCGGAGGACTGTCTGCTTTCTGAAGCTGGGGAAGCTGTTTCCTTTATTGCAGTGATGGGAGAAGGCAGGTCTTTTTCCGGTGCAGGATCTGAAATCAGAGCTGCGATGGCCTGCACGCTGCGGCACTCCTGCAGGGTTTCTGCGGGAATCGTGGCCAGAGAGGGATAGATGCCTTCCAGCTCCGAGAGAATTTCTACTCTTTTGATGGAGTCTATGCCCAGATCCGCTTCCAGATCCATGTCTGCCTGAATCATCTCTTCGGGGTAACCCGTATGGCGGGCGATGATGGAACGGATCGCTGCGGCGGCATCTGCAGGAAATACATTTTCCTGTACTTTATGGCTGTTATGGGATTTTTCATGGGTTGGCTGTGCATCCGGAACCACAAGGGCCGCTATGGCGGATATGCTGCGGGCTGTGGCAAGAATTTCCTGGGCCAGGGTGGCGAGGCCGGGATAAATGCCTTCCAGTTCGGAGAGAATTTCCACCCTTTTGATGGAGTCTATGCCCAGATCTGCTTCCAGATCCATGTCTGCCTGAATCATGTCTTCGGGGTAACCCGTATGGCGGGATACCAGCTCCGTGATGACAGGGATGGGGGATGCGCTGGCTGGAGATGTCGTGCTACTGGTTTTTTCCGGTACGGAAAGGGAGGCCGGAGAATGGTCTGTCAGAAGATCGGCAAAGGCCTGTAGGCTGCGGGCTTCGGCCAGTACTTCCGGTGCAAAACCGGCCATGGCCGGGAAGTGTCCTTCCAGCTCCGAGAGAATTTCCACCCTTTTGATGGAGTCTATGCCCAGATCCGCTTCCAGATCCATGTCCGCCTGAATCATGTCTTCGGGATAACCCGTATGACGGGATACGGTGCTCACCAGAAGGGACAGAATGTTTTTTTCCTGCTGGCTGGAATTTTCCATGGTCTCAGGGGCTCTGGCTGCGGCTGCCTCAGGGACAGGTCGCGCCGGAACCGGGGGAGCCGGGGCGGGATCAGGTGAAAGATTTCTGGCCGGAGTTGAAAGATTCTCTGCAACAGGGGCAAGGCTTCCGGCTTCGGAAAAGGGTTTTTCAGGGTATTCCTGAAGGGAAAATCCTTCGCCCCTTCCCATGGAATGGACCAGTCTTTCCAGTGTGCGGCCCGCTTCGGACTGCAGGGATAAAAACTGTTCGTGGGCACGGGTGGTCTGTTCCTGAAGGGCTTTCAAGGTTTGGAAACCTTCCATCAGAACCCTTGAATCCATGGGGGTACCTCGTTTCTGTAAAGTCTCAGTGGGTCTATGGGGGAGGGAATGCATGGCCACATCAACAGAATCTTGACGGGTGCCGGCCGGAGTTGTCGCAGCAGCAAGTTGTCGGGTGGATGCAGGTGCCACATCTGCAGAATTTGTATGGGCCTCTGCCGGGGTCTTTGCTGCTGGTTCAGGCCGGTGGATTGTTTCCCTGCTCCGGGCAGGGGCCAGATTCTCAGCGGAAAGGAGTCTGCTGTCAGCTGCCCGTAAAAGGGGCTTTTTTTCTGCGGCCTTTTTCCCCTGTTCCGGTTTGATATTGGCTCCGGAAAGCCAGATGGTCATCCGCCGCTCCGGGTTGGGCGGTGGCTCCGGGATGCCGGACCAGTCCACTCCATAGCCAAGGGCAGCCAGCTGGCAGAGAAGAATGAGAAGATCCATATCTCCTGAATTTTTTCCGGCGGAAGCATCCATGGCAAAACAATGCACGGATTCCTGTTCCAGAATGGCGGAAGCAAGGCCAGTGAGAACATTTTTAGGGCCTGTTTCCACAAAGGTGCGCACACCTTTATCATAAAGATATTTTATATTGCTGATGAAACGAACAGGAGAAAGGAGCTGGGAAGAAAGGGTCTGGCGGATGGCATCCCCATCCTTTTCATAGGCAAGGCCTGTGCCGTTGGCCATGACTTCCATGGAGGGAGCTTTGGGGGTGATGCCCTGCAGGGCCTCTGCAAAGGGTTTGGCCGCATCTTCCACAAGGGGGCTGTGGAAGGCGGCGGCAACGGGCAGCCTTATTCCCCTGATTTTGTGGCTCTTCAGCACCTTGGCCGCATGATCCAGAGCCTCTTTTCCACCGGAGAGCACGCACTGGGAAGGGCTGTTTTCATTGGCCAGCACCACATTCAGGTTTTCTTTTTCAATGAGGCTTTTCAGGGTTTCCACATCAGCCCGTACGGCCATCATTGCGCCCCGGTCCCTTGGGTCATCGGGGTCACCTGCCATGTAGCGGCCCCGGAGGACGGAAAGCTGCATGCATTCCGTTTCCTGAAACACACCGGCGCAGCAGAGGGCCGGGAGTTCTCCGTAACTGTGTCCGCATGTGGCATGGGGACGGATGCCGAAACGTTCCAGTATGCGGGCCATGCCAAGGCTGACGCAGCCGATGGCGGGCTGGGCCAGATCCGTGGACCGCAGGGTTTCTTCCTCTTCTTTGCCCTCACCTGTAAAGGGATGGATAAAAGGGGAAAGGAGATGTTCTTTGCGGTGAGGGGCAGCGTATTCGGCCAGAGTGGCATTCCCCAGCTCAAGGCTTTCCAGCATTTCCGGGAAAATACAGGCAAGGCTTTTTCCCATGCCGGGATACTGGCTGCCCTGTCCGGGAAAGAGAAAGGCAAGTTTTCCGGGCGACTCCCCTTTGCCGAAAAAAATCTGGCCATGCTGGCCTTCCTTTTCTTCCCCGATAATGGCTCTGGCTTCTTTGATGGTACCTGCCATATCCCCATCTTTTTCCAGAAGGAGCAGCAGACGAAAGCTGTGGGCGGAGGAGAAATCTGATCGGGAACGGCGGCAGACTTCCTGCAGCATCCGGGGTTCCTTCAGTTCTGTTTTTTCCAGATCCGCAAGCTTGTGAAGAAGGGTATCCGTGTCTGGGCCGGAAACAGAGAAGATATCCGTATGAAAATCCCAGACCCATTCGTTTCGTTTTTTGCCATATTCTTCCAGCACGGCATGGTAATCCGCTCCGCCAAAGCCAAAGGCACTGACCGCGGCCCGACGTGGGCGGTCTTTTTCTGTCGTCCATGGCATGGCTTGGGAAAGCATGCAAAAGCCGGAGGAGGGAATGTCCAGATCCGGATCCGGGGGAAGGTGTTTCAGTGCCGGGGGCAGCACCTTGTTATAAAGGCAGAGTACGATTTTGATGAAACCAGCCATGCCCGCTGCGGCTTTGGTATGGCCGATGTTGGCCTTGACGGAGGAGAGAATGCAGGGCCTTGTGTCCCTTTCTTTGCCGTACACCGCCTGCAGGGCCTTGAATTCCACGGCGTCGCCCACACGGGTGCCGGTGCCGTGGGCTTCCACCAGATCCACGCTGGAGGGATGAAAGCCAGCCTCTTCACAGGCCTTTTCCAGGGCACGAATCTGACCTTCCGCTCCCGGTGCGTAGATGCTCTGGCTTCTGCCATCGCTGGCCGTACCCATGCCCTTGATGACCGCATAGATACGGTCGCCATCTTTTTCGGCATCTTCAAGGCGTTTGAGAACGGCCATGCCCACGCCTTCTCCCAGTACGGTGCCGTCGGCCTTTTCGGAAAAGGGTCTGGCATCGCCGGAGTGGGAAAGAACGCCGGTCTGGGCAAAGCACATGTGCATGAAAATATCGTTTAAGGTATCCACGCCGCCGGTGATCACCATGTCGGCTTTGCCCGTCTGCAGTTCCAGCACAGCCATGTGTACGGCGGCAAGGGAGCTGCCGCAGGCCGCATCCACAACGCAGTTGCTGCCCCCAAGGTTGAGGCGGTTGGCAATGCGTCCGGCAATGACATTGCCCAGAAGACCGGGGAATGCATTTTCCTGCCATGCTGTATGACCGGCCGCCATGCGTTCCATAATGGCGGTCTGGATATCTTCCGGGATTCCTTCGGCTTCCAGTGCTTCTTTCCACAGGGGATGGCTGAGTCGGGAAGCCAGCGGCACCACCAGCTCCTGAGTACCCGTGGCACCGAGAATCACACTGGTGCGGGAACTGTCATATTCCCTCTGCTGGGGGTAGCCTGCGTCATCTAAGGCGCAGCGGGCCGTGACCAGACCCAGAAGCTGGGATGTATCCGTCACTTCAAGGAGATTGGGCGGAATGCCAAAGGCGGATGGATCAAAGGGATAGGGAGAAAGATAGCCTCCCCGGGTGCAGTAGGTTTTGTCCGGCGCACCGGGGGAGGGAGTAAAGTAGGCTTCCCTGGACCAGTGACTTTCGGGAACCTCACCGATGGCATCGAGGTTACGGAAAATCAGCCGCCAGAAAGCCAGCCTGTCCGGTGATTTTGGAAAAAGGCAGGCCATGCCGATCACGGCCAGATCACAGGGTTTGGATATGGAAGAAGGGGTCATGGAATATCCTGATCCTCTTTAAGACATCATGGGTTCAAGGGTGTTAAGGCCCAGTGGTGAGAAATTGCCGATATGGGCCGGAATCTCCGGATACTGGGCTTTTAGCATGGAGAAACGGGTAAGGGTGGCGGCTCCGGCCAGAAGATTGAAGGCCACGGTGCGGATGCGGCGTTCGGATACCTCCTCCAGAAAACTGTTTTTGGTCCAGGCATTGAAAGCACCCATGGCCGGGCCGCACCAGACCTGATAATCCACCTTGCGGTCCGGATTTCCCTGTATGGCCCAGAGGGAGGCCTGACCGAGATAGGAGCGGAAGAGCAGGGCCATGTGGTGGCGGGGATCTTCTTCGGCCCGTTTCAGCTGGGATGGATCCCGTTCCATGAAAAAGCGGCGGGTGGATTCCCATTCCTCTGCTATGCTTTTCTGAAAGATCTTGTCTTCAAGGAAGCGGATGGCATCCTCCGGCAGGGCTTCCATGGAAGGATACTCCCTGTAAAGGGTGTAGAGTTTCTGCGCCCGTAAGGCAAACATGGTTTCCCTTTTCAGCACCTGCACCCTGCCACCCATCTCAAACATGTCCGCCGCAGCGGTCATGGTGACATCGGCCTGTCCGCAGCGGGCCAGCATCTCCCGCACCGTATCTGAGGTGCCGGATTCCACGCAGGCCTGATGGACGGAGCCCACCAGTATATAATCCGCTCCCAGAGCAAAGGCCGCCGCCGCAGAAGCCGGAGTGGCAATGCCGCCCCCAAGACCCACGCAGGGGATGTGGACATACTCCCTTGCAGCCATGGCCGCATCCCTTGCCGCTTTGATGGCGGGAAGAAGGGCCATGGCCGGACGGTTGTCCGTATGTCCGCCGGAATCCGCTTCTGCCGTGATGTCATCGGCCATGGGAAGTAAGGCCCCGAGTCGGGCTTCATCTTCACTTAGCAGCCCTTGGCTGAGCAGTTGCGTAAGAATTTTCTCCGGAGGGGGCGCAAGGAATTTTTCAGCAATTTCCACCCTGGAAACCTTGGCTATGATGCGGTTTTTCGGCAGGGGACGGCCCTTTTCATCCGCCGTGACGCCCCTTACCCTGTACAGAACAATGGCCGGGGTCATGCGCATGAAGGCGGCGGCACAGACGCTGGTGATGCCGGATTTTAGATAAAGTTCCGCAAGGGCCATTTCCCCTTCCGGGGAGCCGGGCTGGTGCAGAAAATTAAAGCCAAAGGGAAAGGGGCTGGATTCTGCCGCTTTTTTCAGGGTGGCAATGGCCTTTTCAATGCGGGCAAGGGTGCAGCCGCCAGCCCCGAAAAAGCCCATGCCTCCGGCCCGGCCCGCTTCCATCACCATGGCTTCCGATGTGATGCCGTTGGCCATGGCTCCTGCTATGTAGGGGTATTTCAATCCGTGTCGCCGGAGAAAATCCCGGCTGCCGAGGTTTTCAGGCGGAAGGGGGGGAACAAAGGCAAGAAGAGGCAGTGCGTTTTCACCGGAAAGGACACCTCCCAGAATCGCCTGCCCGTATGTGCGGAGCTGGGGTTTGCCGTTTTCTCCCAGCACAAGAAAAAGGGGACTGCGCAAGGCGAGCAGTGCCGTTTTTGGATCGTTTGTCTCAGGAAAGGCTTTATCAGAAGGGCCGGGTTGCCACCAGCCCATGGAAGAATTTGTCATATCTGTTGTCATTCACTATCCATAAGAGGCTGTTTTGGCCTGATTGCAGGTTGTTATGTGCTCATCCTGTATTCCTCATGCCCGGTATGCCTGTCTGTCTGCTCACCGATGAGTGAAAAACCCTGGGAACGATAAAACTGGTACCCGGCTTTGTTGGCTTTATATACGGATAAGGTCAATCTGGGCCTTTGTTGTCTGGCATGCAGCAGCAGCTGTTTGCCCATTCCCATGCCCTGAAATGGAGGGGAAATAAAAACAGCCGCAAGCTCATTTCCGGAAAGGGCATAAAAACCTGTTATCTCCGAGTCTTTTTCAAAAACGAATACCTCTGAAGAAGGCAGGTGGACGTGGCGCATGTTGTCTGTCTGCGATTCCCAGAATGAGGCTTCCATAAAATCATGGGAAGCTGCGGATGCGGACAACCATATATCCAGAACCCTGTCCATGTCCGATTCACAGAATTTCCTTATCATTTCAGATCAGATCCCTTACATTTTTCATATGCTTCCATCCTGCACGCTGTCTGTATTTCAGTACCATAAACCTATACTCTATACCCAAAGGGAGGAAGACTGTCAAGGTGGGCATGAACGCTGTTCCTGATGCAAACATTATTGGCTTCTTGGGTGAAAGCGTTTGTGAACTTCCTTGAGGCCTTTGCGGTTCACATGGGTATAGATCTGGGTGGTGGCAATATCCGCATGGCCCAGCAGGGCCTGCACCACCCGCAGATCCGCTCCACCCTCCAGAAGGTGGGTGGCAAAGGCATGGCGAAGGCTGTGGGGCGTAATCAGTCTGGTAATCCCCGCTTTCAGGCGGTAGCGCTTCAGGTTTTTCCAGAAGGCCTGACGGGTGAGGGGCTTTCCCGTTCCTCCTACAAAGAGATAATCACTGGTGCGGGTTGTCAGAATACGGGGGCGGCCCTCCCGGATATAGATATGCACTGCCTGCCCTGCTTTTTCATGGAAGGGTACCACCCTCTCCCGGTTTCCCTTGCCATGCACCCGTAAAAAACCAGCATCCATACGAAGATCTGTAACTTTTAGCCCCATGAGCTCTGAAACCCTCAGCCCTGTTGCATAGAGCAGTTCCAGCATGGCCCTGTCCCGGAGCCCCAGAGCCGTATCCACAGCCGGTGCGGAAAGAAGTGCTTCCATTTCCGTAAACGAAGGCACATCCGGGAGTTTCCGGCCTGTACGGGGCAGGCGAACAATGCGGGAAGGATCCTTTTCCAGGGTTTCTTTTGATGCAAGAAAGGTGAAAAAACCCCGGATACTGACCAGATGCCGCCCCCGGCTGCGGGCGGCAAGTCCTTCCTTTTCAAGATGAACAAGGTAGGCCAGAAGATCCATGGGTGCAAGTTCTTCCACCTCAAGATCATTTTCTTTTACATAATGAAGAAAACGGCCAAGATCTTCCGCATAGGCGCTCAGGGTCAGCTCCGCCAGACCCTTTTCGATCAGAAGATACCGCAGATAGGCATCCAGCAGGGGGTGCGGTTCCGGGTTCATTGCGGCAGAAATTCCTCCACAGTGGTGCTGTTGAGAACTTCCGGCCCGTCTTTACGGACCACCACCATGTTCTCGAGGCGGATGCCACCCCATTCAGGAAGGTAAATCCCCGGCTCTATCGTTACCACCATGCCGCTTTTCAGGGGGATATCCTGCATGGGGCTGAGCCTTGGAGCTTCGTGGATGGCAAGGCCCACACCATGGCCTAGACCGTGGCCGAAGAAATCTCCATATCCCTTTTCCTTGATGTAATCCCTTGCCAGTGAGTCAATTTCCTTTGTACTCACACCCTCGCGGATGGCGGCCGTGGCCCTTTCCTGAGCGGTTTTCACCACGTCAAAAATTTCCATGAAGCGTCCATCGGGTTTGTCCAGAAAAAAGGTGCGGGTGATGTCGGAGCAGTATCCTTTGAGTTTGATGCCCCAGTCAAAGAGAACGGGTGCTCTGGTGGTGAAAAGATGATCCGAGGGATGGGCGTGGGGTTTGGCAGTATTCACTCCGCAGGCAACTATGCTGGGAAAGGAAAGGCCTTCTGCACCCATTTCCCGGAGTTTTTTCTCAAGGAGCCAGGCTGCTTCTTTCTCGCTCATGCCCGGTACAAGGGATGGAAGCAGATTTTGTAAGGCCTGTTCCGTAATGGCAAGTGCCCGGCGAATGATGTCAATTTCTTCTTCATCCTTGATGATGCGCAAGGACTCCACCAGATCGCTGATCGGAGCCAGTTTTACGGAGGATCCCGACGCATCGAGAGATTGCTTCATCCGTTCATGGTCTTTCACGGAAAGTTTTGCCGGTTCAAATCCCAGAATCTGGGTATTCAACTGTGCCAGAATATCGGGTAGTTCTGCAGCCAGGCCTTTTTTATAGCCGTAAATATCATAGCCCGGGGCTTCGGTTTTGGCCTGAAAGACAAAGCGGGAGTCCGTGGCCAGAAGGAGTTTGTTTTGGGTGATGAAAAGTACACCGGAAGACTCATCATAGCCGTTGTCTTCGCCGGTGAAACCGCTGAGGTAACGCCGGTTTTCTTCCACAAGAACCATCATGGTGTCTATGCCATGATCTGCCATGCGGTTGCGAAAAGTCTCTATTCGTGAGGAAAGGGAAGGATTCAAAGCAGGGTCTCCTTGAACATGAAAGAATGGGGAACTTGAAAACAGTGAAAGTGCAGTGCCAGCCTGCGGACTGTCTGGGTAGCTGCCTGTATGGCTTTTTCTCTATAGCATCAATGAAAAAAAGGGAGCAATGGAGAGAGGTGTTTTTTTAAAGGAGACATTCCGCACCTGCTGACTGAATGGTGTGGAGGCAGAGAAAAAGATTTTTTGATTCGGGTTTGTTCAGGTATCATTGGGTTGGGGATGGCCTGCCATGGTCGTTTTGTCTGATTTTTGGGGTACGAGGCAAGATCCATGGATTTTTCAGGGATGCAAAGAACGTTGTTGGCTGAACAGTGGACATGGAACCAGAACAGATCCCCTGACCGGCTATTCATCCTGTGGAGCGCATTCATAGGGACGGCGGGAATTCATCCTTATGGTCAGGAATATCTCTGATTGAAGAGAGGAAAAAATGTTTGCCTGCCCTTTATGTCATTCCGCTGATTCCGCCGTTTTTTTTCGGGGTAAGCGCCGTCTTTATCTGCGGTGTGGTGAATGCCTGCTGGTTTTTGTGGATCCTGTGTTTCATCTGTCTTCCAGTGCGGAAAAAGCTGTTTATGAATTGCATGAGAATGATCCGGAGGATGAGGGGTACCGCCGGTTTATCAGCCGCCTTGTTATACCCTTGAATCAAAAACTGGGGGAGCGGGGACGGAAGGGGCTGGATTTCGGCTGTGGTCCCGGACCTGCTCTGCCACGGATGATGGCGGAAGCCGGGCACAGCATGGCTGTGTATGATCCTTTTTTTGCACCGGATGCCAGCGTTCTTGAAGAACTGTATGATTTTATAACCTGTACGGAAGTTGTGGAACATTGGAATGTACCGGCATGGACCTGGCCATTTGTTCTGGGCATGCTTCGTCCCGGCGGATGGCTTGGGATTATGACCAAACTGGTCCTTGATGGGGAAGCCTTTGCAAGGTGGCACTATAAAAATGACCCCACCCATGTCAGTTTTTTCAGCAGGGAGACCTTTTCCTATCTGGCACAAAAGGGTGGCCTCCGGGTTATTTTTGAAGGAAAGGATGTCATTCTTATGCAGAAACCTGTCCTGACAGATGAATGATGGGAAAAAAGGGCTGGATGTGGTAAACAGAAATTTTTTTGAGGCCCCATTTTCGGGCTCTCGTTTTTCAGGAGCGTATGCGGAGAATGCGGCGGAAGCTGTTCCGCTGATATCCGGTTTTTTTGAGATAGAGGCTTTTGTTTTATTTCCGGGGAAGGGAAGGATAGGGGTATGATTGAGGCCATAATCTTAAGCCATGGTAAGGGAGAGCTGGAACAGATACTGAAGGATGTGGCCACCGTTTGTGATATTGCAGTGCACTATGTGGAAATATCCGGTACCCTGCCGGAAAAAATGGAAGGCGCTGAAAAGACAGCGGAGCGGGAAGACGGACTGCTGTTTTTCACCGAGGATCCGGATGCGGAATCCGTAGCTTCCCTGCGTGGACGTGTTGGTTCAGATGGAAGAGCATGGCTCAGCCTGCCACCTGACGAAGATGCGGTTCATGCGCTGGCAGCCCGATGCAGGGACTGGGTTTATGAAAAAGGGATTGTGTGGCTGCGGATTGATTCCGATGTTTCTCCCCGGCATTTCCCCGTTTGCCGTGATATCGTAAAAGCCCTTTTTGCCATGTGTCTGCTTCGTACCCGCCCGGAACGGCTTCAGCATGTTCTGAGAGCAAGGCTTCCTTCCGAAGGAGGCAATCCTTTTCCAGACATGGAGTCGGTGCTGAGGGATCTGGAAGCGGGTCTTTCGCTGAGGGACAGGGTGGCACTGGCCCATTTTGAAGGCGGCTATCCGGATCTCACGGATTCGGCTCTGGCTGTTTATATTCTGGGCCATTATCTCTGGCCACCCAATCCCGATCTTTTGAAAGACTGCGCCCTTGTGGAAGGTATTCCCGAAGATCAGATGGATGATACCATAGCCGTATCCATGATTATCGCAGCACTGACGGAAAAACTCAGGCAGACCCACAGGCTGCGTGTTGTTCCTGGTGGCAGGAATGTGTGAAGAAAGGTTCAGGAGGCAGTTTGCCGGGCAGGAGCAGGGAGAGCTTCCGGTCATTCATGAATAAAAGGGGAATATATGGGTGATATCATAGCCTTTGGGGGAGGAAAGGGAGGAAGCGGCAAGAGTTTTCTGACGTCCCTTACGGGAAGTGTCCTTGCTGCGGCCGGTAAAGAGGTAGTGCTGGTGGATCTGGATCTGGGAGCTGCCAATCTTCATTCCTTTCTGGGTATTACCGCATCCCGGCCGGGTCTTCAGGATTTTATGGAAGGTCGCATTGCAAACCTTTCGGAATGCTGCATGGAAACCTCTCTTCCTCGCCTCTTTCTTATATCTTCCAAGGGCTGCGCAGGCCATGTGGCTGATTTGCCTGCAGGTTGGGTACTGCGCTTGATTCAGGGTTTCAGAAGCCTCCCCCATGACTTCATCTTGCTGGATCTGGGAGCCGGAACCTATAAAAATAATATGGATTTTTTTCTGGCTGCATCCCGTGGGGTGGTCGTGACCACACCGGAGCCAACGGCTGTGGAAAATCTTTTCCGTTTCATTCATGCCCTTTTCATTCGAAAAATACGCGCTCATGTGGGAGATTCCGGGCTTCGTGATCTGACCCGCATCTGTCTTGCCTCGAAGTCCGCCGCTTCCATACGGCCTTTCGATATGGCAGAAGCCCTTACAGCGAAGGATTCCGAAGCCGGAAACAGGCTGTTGGCGGATCTTGAATCCATACACCTCTATCTGCTTCTTAATCAGGTAAGAAAAACCATGGATGCGGAAGTGGCTGCGCAGCTGATGGGGTTTTACCCCAGGTTTTTCGGCCCTGTTTTCACCCTTGGTGCTGTGGTGAGCCATCATGATGTGGTGAATGATGCCATCATGAGCCGGGAACCTTTTCTGAAAAAATACCGGAGTCATACCATAACCCGCCAGGTGATGGGCCTTGCCCGCCAGCTTCTCTCGCACAGGTAGCGAGATTCTTGCGGTTGTAGGAATGTTTTTTCGCCATAATGGAGCACTGCGTTTTTCAGTGAGTCATTAAAACTAAAGTTGACTTTAACTTTATTTGTGAGTATTCATTCACCATGAATTCAATCAAGATGTACGCCATATCCGAGCTGGCTGCTGAGCTGGAAATCAGTCCTTCCACCATTCGTTTCTATGAGGATAAGGGGCTGATCTCTCCTGAACGCAGTGCTGGCAACCAGCGGCTGTATTCTAGAAAACACAAAGCAAGGCTCAAGCTGATTCTCCGGGGTAAGCGTTTCGGATTTTCTCTGGCAGAAATTGCGGAAATGATCGGATATGCGGATGTTCCCCTCCATGAGGCGGATCAGATTCGTAAAAGCCTTGCCTTTGGCAGGGAAAAGCTTGAGGAAATCCGAAGAAAAAAAGAGGATCTGGCCCTTTTGGAGGCGGACATTCTTTCCATGCAGGAGTTTCTGGAAAAACGGCTGCAATCCATAAAATAATGGAATGGTTCAGCACATTTTTTTAACTTTCATGCCTGCCAGATAAATGCAGAGGCATCCAAGCTATTTACCCGTGACGCAATCTTATTCTTAGAGCTTCTTGCCCTGTACGGAAGCGGCAAAAACTCCCCGCCACAGGCAGGATAAGCTTTTTGATTGTCATAGCAAGCGTAAGCACGTTGCCTTTGTGGCGGCTCAGACAGTTTGCCGCTTCTTTCGCACAGGGCTTCAAAGCTCTGATCCGAAACGATTGCAACGTCACTTGCAAATAGCCAGGATGCCTTGCAGCCGTACGAAGCTGTTGAAATTAGAGCGGTGACAATTTTGAATAAAATGTGCTGAACAGTTACAAAATAATAAATGATGCCCAGAAAAAGCCTTCCGGAACAGGTTGCCATTCCCAATTGATTCCCCTTAAAGGAGACCGCCATGTATGATTTTCTTTTGTCCGATGAAGCCAGAGCTCTGCGCAGTGAAGTCCGGGATTTTGTAAAGACCATTCCAAGGCAGCTTCTGCTGGATATGGATGCGGATAAGGTGCAGTTTCCCAAAGAATTTCTTGCAGAAGCCGGGAAACGGAACCTCATGGGCTGCCGGTATCCCAGGGAGTGGGGCGGCCGAGGGCTGGACTGGGTGAGTACGGTTATGGTCATGGAAGAAATCGGAACCCTTGGTTATATTATGGCCTGTACCTTTGGCGTGGGGGCGGAGCTGGTCTGTGACGCCATTATCCGCCATGGAACGGATAGGCAGAAGGAAAAATATGTCAGGCCCCTGCTGAAGGGGGAGATCTTTGCAGCGGAATGTCTTACGGAACCCAGGGGCGGATCGGATTTCTTCGCAACAAACACCACGGCCGAAGATAAGGGAGATCATTATGTCATCAATGGCCAGAAGCGTTTTATCGTGGGTGGTGAAGGTGCGGATTATTTTCTGGTATACGCAAAGACCGATCCCGAAGCCAAGGCCCACAAGTCCCTGACCTGTTTTATCGTAGATCGCAGCGAAGGCGTGATGGTGGATTATATTTACGGACTCATGGGCTGCCGGGGTGGTGGTGCCGCGCGGATTATCTTTAAAGACGCAAAGGTTCCCAAGGAAAATATTGTGGGAAGCCTCCATGGGGGATATGCGGTTTTCAATACCATGATGATACCGGAGCGGCTGGGTACGGCAGCCATGACCATAGGTGCTGCCCGTCCGGCTCTGGAAGTAGCTACGGGTTACACCACAAGGCGCAAGGCCTTTGGCCGGGAAATTGCCCGTTATCAGGGTGTCAGTTTTCAGGTGGCAGAAGCGGCCATGCTGCTGGATGCCTGCCGTAGCATGGCCTACACCACCAGCCGGGCGGTGGATACGGGAGTTTCTGAAAACGAGATCCGCAGGCTGGTTTCCGAATCCAAAAAATTCATCACGGAATCCTGCCAGAAAGTGGTGCATAACAGCATGCAGGTGATGGGCGGCATTGGTTACACCAATGTTTTTCCCGTGGAGCGGATTTTTCGGGATGTGCGTCTGGCCTCCATCTGGACCGGCACCAATGAGGTCATGAGTCTTATCATCGCCAGTGAATGGTACAGAAAATATATGGAAGACAGGGCTTTAGGCATTACCCGGGACTGCGAAAACGATGCGGCAGAAGCCTTTGCCGAAGGAGAAAAGATTTACGAATAGGGGCCGGGTGCTTGAGATTTCTGCCCGGCAGTCTGTCTGTTTGTGCAGCCATCAGAACATCATGCAGATGCAAGGTAAACGGTTTTGCATTTGAAAATCAAGGTCAGGTACTTACGATGCGGCGCATGGCAAGGCCTGAAACAAAGGCAAGTATACAGAAAGCCGCTGCTCCGGGCAGTATCCATGAAAAACTGAAATTGGAAGCAATCAGCCAGCCAAAAAGAGCCGGACTGAGTGCCGTACTGAAAACCACCACCATGGCACTCAGGCTTTTGACCTGCCCCAGAACATCCACGCCATATACTTCTGCCCACACGGCTGTGGCAAGGATACCCGAAATCCCCTGAGAAGCTCCCGCCAGAATAAAAAAGAGATAGATGCACCCGATGCCCGACTGTGTCCATAGCACAAGAAGCCCCATAAAAAGAGGTACTATCGAAAAGGGAAACAATCGGATTCCGCCCATACGGTCTATCCATGGACCCACGGCAATGGAGCTGAACATGCGCATTACCGCATAGGCCGTAAATCCGGAAGCCATAAGAGCGGGTGTATAGCCTTTGAAATCGGCAAGGCTGGTTTGATAGAGAAAAATGCCGGTAAGCAGAAAGGGTACGGCCATAACACCCGGCAGAATCAGATAAAAGCGGGCATCGCCGAGAAGCTGCACGGGTGACCATGTTTCCGTTGTTTCCGTTGTTCCCTGCGCCGGTGTCCCGGCATCCTTAATCAGAAAAATTGAAAGGGGCAGAAAAACCAAAGCAATACAAAAACCTGCCATGAGCCAGGTGGTATGCCATCCGAAGGTATGCAGTATCAGTACGGTAAGAAGGGGCAGAAGCCCTTCCCCCAAAGCATAACCCGTAGCAGAAATGCTTAAGGCCCGTCCCCGGAACCTGGTAAAAAGCCTTGCCATGGCCGTTGAAGCCGTAAGACCCATCAGTCCCTGTCCGGAAATTCGCAGGCCCAGCAGTGCGGCAAACAGAAAGGCAACTCCCGGAGACAGGGCCATAAGCCAGCAGGATACAAGCAGTGCCAGCCCCGTACCTAAGGCAAAGGAACCGATGCTGCTTTTGTCCAGAAGCCTGCCGAAAAAGGGAAGAAAAGCAGCACTGCACAGGGTGGCAAGGGAGTAAATGGTTCCGAACTGTCCGCTGTTCAGTGAGAATTTTGTCAGAATATGGGGAACAAAGACGGAGATCAGAAAGGTCTGGCCAAAGCTTGAAAAAAAGGTAAGCAAAACTCCGAAGAGTAAAAGCTTTTGATTTTGAAAGAAAAAATTCAGATATGCCATGGCCTGCCCACATGATAAAAGGATAAAAAAGTTGGAGTAACGGTCTATAAAGAGAAAGACCAACGGTGTTACCCGATGGTCTCTGAACGGTTTCAACAGATTGTATGCAGAGAAGAGTTGTTTCCCTTTTGCATTGAAAACAGTATAGGCCTCCGGCAATATAAAAGTAAACCCCGAATCTCCCCGCTGTTTTCATAGAACCCGTATCATCCCTGATACAGGGTGTCATCATAATATTCTGCTCGTACCGTTCCCGTGGAATGGCGAGGCAGAAGTGGAACGGAGGATTCTGCGCATTGCGGGTCCTGCTTTTGGAAAGGCCTGTTCAGAGGGAAGGAGAACAGGCACGGGTGGCTGGACCGGATGCGGGCCAGCCCATGTAGTTTCAGACTTTGAAGCGGATATTAAGAATATCGCCGTCTTCTACCTTGTAATCTTTGCCGTTAACAGAGAGTTTTCCGGCTTTTTTAACTTCTGCTTCACTGCCAAGGGCCATGAGTTCATCGTATTTGATGACTTCCGCACGGATAAAGCCCCTTTCCAGATCGGAATGGATCACACCGGCAGCTTTGGGGGCTGGTGCATCTTTGCGGACCAGCCACTGCCGGACCTCATCCTTGCCCACGGTAAAAAAGGAAATCCGGCCAAGGGCTTTCAGGGCCGCACGGGTCAGCAGGCCCAGTGCCGGTTCAGCGATTCCAAGGTCCTCCAGAAAGGCCGTTTTTTCCTCCGCATCATCCAGAAGGGCGATTTCCGCCTCCATGCCGGCACAGATGCACAACGCCTGCATCTGGTCTTTTTCACATCTTGTTTGAATGGGCTCCGGGATGGAGGCACTACCGATTTCCGTTTCGCCTGTATTGAGCACCAGCAGCATTTCCTTACGGGTAATCAGAGGATAGCTGCGGATCAGGGCTTCCTCTTCATCCGAGATATCAAAAAGGCGCAGGGGTTTTTCTTCTTCCAGATGGGTCTGCATACGCTGGAGCAGGGCGAATTCCTTTTTCTGATCCTCATCTTTTATTTTTTTGAGGGTGATTTCCAGTCGTTCCAGTCGCTTTTCCACAAAAATCTGATCATGGATGATCAGTTCGGAACAGACCATTTCCGCATCCCGTACCCCATCCACATGACCGTCCACATGGAAGATGGCCTCGTCTTCAAAGGCCCGTACCACAAGGCAGATGGCATCCATGTCCGCAATGTCCTGAAATATGCTGCCTTTGGATATGGTTTCCTTTTCCATTTTAGGAAGCAGTACAAAGTCGATACGTGCTGGCTGTTGTTTTTTGGGTTCATACATGGCCACGAGACGGTCAAATCGGGGATCCAGTATGTCCGCCGTTCCGGGCAGGGGTTTGGCAAGCTGGCTGCCCTCGGGAATCCGGGTTCCCGTGAGTACGGTAAATAAGGTTTTTTTGCCGCTCTGGGGCAGGCCGATGATCCCGACTTTCATGTGACGTTTCCTTTTTTCTTCAGGGGACGTTTGGGTCCCTGTATAACGCCCTGATGGCGGTGAGTTCCATAAAAAGCTGAAAAAGCCTGCCCCCGGTCCGGGGCGGCCTTCCTGTCTTTGCCACAAAATCCCTGCAGACTCAAGTCCGGTGGCAGGCATGGGGGAAGAAAGCGGCTGCTTACTGCCGGAAATCCCTGTGATTGGGCAATGCTTCCTCGTGGGTGCTGCGGAAGGGATTGATATCGATGCCGCCTCTGCGGGTAAACCGGGCATGGACGGAAAGTTGTTCCGGGTTGCAGGTATCCAGAATCCGGCAGAAAAGAGCTTCGGCGCAGGATTCATGAAAACCCGTATGTTCCCTCATGCTGACAATATACCTGAGCAGGCTTTCATGGCAGATGGGCTGGCCTGTGTAGCTTATGTGCAGTGTTGCCCAGTCCGGTTGACCGGTTACGGGGCAGTGGCTGCGGAGAAGGCGGGAAAAGAGCCGTTCGGAAGTGATTGTATCCGGACTTTTTACTTCCGGCACCGGCGCTTTGGCAGCATTAAGGGGCAGGGTGTCAATGCACTGACCTTCGGGTTCTCTGGGCATGAGTTTTGAGAATTCATGCGGTAGGAAGATGCGAAGGCCAACGGGTGCCTGAACAATGCTGCCAACATCATGGATCAGCCGTTCTCGGAGTTCGGCGATGCCGGAAACAGGGGTCATGTTGAAGCTGTTGAGATACAGTTTCAAGGATTTTGATTCCACTAGAAAGGGGCTGGTAGCTGGAATGCGGAATTCGGCTACGGCCACTTCCGGTTTGCCCGCAGGGTCCAGCCATGACAGTTCCCAGCAGTTCCAGATGTCTTCTCCGGAAAAGGGCAGGGATTTTTCCCCGATGCCCAGGGTTTTTCTGGCGAGGCTGCGGGGCACGGGGCAGAGCTGGGTTGGGTCATATCGGGGGCTGAATGTCACGGTTCTGCCCAAGGGCAGGGCGGAAAGAAACTTATCTTCCATGATGTTCTCCCTGATCTTCATAGAGGGTGGGATCCAGACCCTCTGAGCGCTTGAGTGCCTGACTGCGTTCCACACAGGCACTGCAGCGGCCGCAGTGCCGGTTGCCACCTTTGTAGCAGGTCCAGGTAAGGGTGAAGTCCACACCCAGCCTGCGCCCGATTTCTGCAATCTGCCCCTTGTCCAGTCCAGCATAGGGAAAGGAAAGGTGAACGGCATTGTCCGTTCCCAGACGCACGGCCTGATCAAAGGCTTCGTTAAAGGTTTTTCGGCAGTCCGGATAGAGAGCATGGTCGCCGCTGTGGGAGGCCAGCAGCACTTCCTTTGCGCCGATGGAGGCCGCATAGCCCACGGCAATACTCATGAGGATGGGGTTGCGGAAGGGTACAACAGTCTGGGACAGGTTGGCCGTATCATAGGAACCTTCCGGTATGGGGGGGCCTGTTTTGAGCAGGGCAGAGGAAAAAAGCTCACCGATGAAAGGAAGCCGGATGATCCGGTGGATGACACCCAGCTTTTCACAGGTGGCGGCGGCCATGGGCAGCTCTCTGTGGTTATGCCGGGAACCGTAATCAAAACTGATGGCAGCGGTTTGTCTTTTTTTTGCCATCAGGTCATAGAGTAGCACCGTGGAATCCATACCCCCGGAAAGCACCAGTACGGATTCTATGGATGAAGTCATGGGGGTTTCATTTTCTTGCATAGGGGTCAGACTCCTTTTTTCCGGTCATGGACAAGGATATGAAGTCTTGGGCAGAAATGGTACCCGTACCGGGTACAGATCTCCCATAAAAGGGGCATACGCTGAAGCTGTTCCTCCCGGCTGGCTCCCAGGGCCATGAGCCATATTTTTTCCGGTGGCAGTCCGGAACGGTAAATTTCTCTGAGAACGATTTCCGGCTTATCGCCCATCAGGGGTTTGACGGCAAAGGCTTTACCCAGTACCGATGGGGGGGGCCACTGGCCGGGCTTGGGAGAAAGGACCACCTGGCCCTGCACGCCATCGGGTACACCAGCCCGACCGCTGCTTTCGTATTGGATTTCCATACCTTTTTGCAGGAGGGCGGCTTCCAGTTCCTTCAGGCCGCTTTCCCACTGCAGGAAGGGTTCACCTCCGGTAATCACAGCAAGGCCCGGGCCTCCGGAAGTCATCTGTTCCACCAGTTCTTCCACCGGTATGCTCTTTCCTTTTCCCAAGGCTTCGGGTGTATCACAGAAGGGACAGTGGGGTTGCACACAGCCGGAAAGGCGCAGAAAAACAGCCGGTCGTCCGGCGAAGGGGCCTTCTCCCTGTATAGAGCGGAAGAGTTCATGAATCTGCAGCACAGGGGTCCTCCCAGCTGGCCCAGGCATCCTGGGTTTCATAGACACAAACCCGCAGGAGCCTGTAGTTAGGGCCCCTGAGATGGGGCTTGAGCCGGTGAAAAATGGCTGTAGCCATACTTTCAGCCGTGGGCAGTACCTCCTGGTATTCTTCCAGCTCGTTCAGACAGGCATGATCATAAAGGCGCAGGACGTGGAGGGTAACAATTTTTTTCAGGTCAGAAAAATTCAGCAGCCAGCCGTATTCGTTGGGTGTGCCGCAGAGGGTCACCCGCAGCCGGTAGCTGTGGCCGTGAATACGGGAACAGGGTCCGTAGATGGTGTGGTTCTCTTCGTCCGTCAGGTGGGCAAGGGCCAGACGGTGGGCCGCTTCAAAGCGGAACTCGCGGGTAATGGTAAGCATGGGGCCACCTCTTTCTTCCAGAGCAGGGGAGGGAGAATTTGTAAAGCGGGCTGCCACTCGTCCGCTGAAACCGGGTATTCATATAAGAAAAGAAATGAATTGGCAATGACCTTATGAGCAGGAAACACTATCCTTTACAGGATATCAAAAAAACAAAAAAAGAGAGGAAAGATCCACTCCATGAACCT
This sequence comes from Desulfobotulus pelophilus, assembly GCF_026155325.1. Classification (NCBI taxonomy): domain Bacteria; kingdom Pseudomonadati; phylum Thermodesulfobacteriota; class Desulfobacteria; order Desulfobacterales; family Desulfobacteraceae; genus Desulfobotulus; species Desulfobotulus pelophilus. The sequence goes on from NZ_JAPFPW010000005.1 coordinate 26,740, forward strand.
CCCCATGGCGAAAGTCAGGGGCTTTACGGTGACTTGGGGTAAGTCCCCGGCCGCATTATATAAAAATAAGGTACCACAGGGAGCACTGCCGGGAAAACAGTTTTTCTCCTGCTCCAACCCTGTGTTGGGCTTGTAAAATGTTCTGGCACTGTCGTCAGCCAGGCTGTTCAGGGTATGAACTGGTTGCAGAAATACCTTTTGGTTTGCTGGTACCTGCCGGCCTGTGTGTTCATGGGAACAAGGTTGGATCAGGAAACAGTCCGTGTCGTATGGTACGCGGTGGGAACCTGAAAAGAGCCGTCTTATGATGCTTGGGCCGTACACTCCAGTATGTCTTGACCGGCGTCCATTCTCCCCCTTCCAATGCCTTTATAATCAAAGCCTTTTTTTGCCAGTTCCTCAGGGTCAAACTGATTCCGGCCATCAAAAATAACGGGTTGCTTCATCAGTCTTTTCATGGCGGCGAAATCCGGTTGGCGGAAGGGCTTCCATTCTGTAACGAGGAAAAGAGCATCCACACCCTGAAGGGCCGCGTACTGGTGCTCGGCCATAGCCATCCTGCCCGATGCCAGCCAGGAGGAGGGAAGTATGGCTTTGGCCGTATCCATGGCCACGGGATCATAGGCTACAAGGGAAGCACCGGCTTCCATGAGGCTTTGTATCAGGCTCAGGGAGGGGGCTTCCCGCATGTCGTCCGTACCGGGCTTAAAGGCCAGTCCCCAGATAGCAAAATGCCTGCCCGAAAGATTGCCACCAAAGAAGGCAAGGGCTTTTTCAAAAAGCCGTTTTTTCTGGGTGAAATTCCGTTTTTCAACGGCTTTCAAAATGTCAGGAGTAATGCCCATGTCTTCGGCAGCACGGATCAGGGCCTGAATGTCTTTTGGAAAACAGGAACCGCCATAGCCGCAGCCTGCATAGATGAAATCATAGCCTATACGGCTGTCCGCACCCATTCCCCTGCGCACCCTTTCCACATCCGCTCCCACGTTTTCACAGATGGAGGCCATTTCATTCATAAAGGATATTTTGGTTGCCAGCATGCAGTTGGCTGCATATTTGGTCATCTCCGCATCCCGCATACCCATGAAAATAATTTTATGGTGATTCCGGGAAAAAGGTGCGTAGAGGCGGGAGAGGATTTCCTGACTCTGTATTTCCGGAATGGCTGCAGCCTTCTGTTGGCTCAGCCCTATGATGATGCGGTCCGGCCGCATGAAGTCTGCCACGGCATCGCCTTCCTTGAGAAATTCCGGATTACTGGCCACATCAAAAGTGATGGTTTTGTTCCGTGCGGCGAGTCCCATACGGATCTGCCGGATGATGGCATCACAGGTTCCTACGGGCGCCGTTGTTTTATTGACAACAAGGACAGGAGCCTTCATGTGACGGGCGATATCATCAGCAACGGACATGACCTGTCGGATATCGGCGGCTCCATTGGTCCGGGGGGGCGTACCCACGGCAATGAAGCACAGGCAGGGAGAATTCATGGTCCCTGTAAGGTTTGTGGTGAAAAAAAGGTTTTTGGATGCCATGTTCCTCTGCATCATTTCCCCAAGGCCGGGTTCATAAATGGGAAGAAGTCCTTTTTCCAGAGCCTGAATTTTTTCAGGGTTTCTGTCCACGCAGGTGACCCTGTTCCCCATCTCAGCCAAGCAGACACCCGTGACCAGTCCCACATAACCTGTTCCGATTACAATGATATCCATGATGGTCCTTTCTCTGTGGCAATCGTTGATGGTTTCGTTCAAGGAATAAGCTGCGTGTATTCAGAAAAGATTGCAGAAAGGTTGCCTTTTTGTGCAGAGGAGCCTGGTGAGAAAAAAGCCGTCTTTTGGGTTCTTTTCTCACAAGATCTGAATAAATCCCCTGTATGCAGACCGTGCTTGCATCATCGAACGGTTGTTTGGGCCATCATGGAAAAGGCAGAAAACCATGGCAGGAAAGTGCTGCTTGCGGGATTTGCGGACAGTCATGGTGACCATCGTTATAATCAGGAGTTGTCCCTGAAGCGGGCTGTGGTGGTGGCCGATGCCCTGAAGGCCAGAGGGGTGCATCGGGTAAGGGGCCTTGGAGTGGGGCAGGAGTTGCCCGTGGCATCCAACGAAAATCCTGAAGGAAGGGCCAGAAACCGACGTGTGGAAATCTGGGTGAGGTAGGGATTCTTTACCGCCTGACTCTGTATTCAAACAGGACCGGCGCAGTGGAAAGAGACCATTTCCTGCGCCATTTTTTATCCGGGTCTTGGCAGGGCCGTAGGTCCCGTAGCTGTGACCCCTTCAGGGGCGGCGGAAGGAATTCTCCGGGGAAGGGCATGCAGCGTGTCGGGGGCGGTGAGGGTGTAGAGAGTATCGGCGGTGTGAATCATTCCCTCCGCATCGTGGGTAACATGAATTAGGGTGGTCGTTTTTTGGGAAAGGGCACTTTCCATGTGGTGGCAGATTGAATCCCGTAAATTGGGGTCAAGGCCTGTAAAGGGTTCGTCAAGAAGAAGGAGATCCGGTTCAATGACCAGGGCTCTGGCAATGGAAACCCGCTGTTTCATGCCGCCGGAAAGCTGATCGGGGTAATGCTGTTCAAATCCTGAAAGGCCCATTTTGGCAAGACATTCTCTCCCTGCTTCACTGGCATGATGTTGCCTCTCTCCCCTGGCAAGGAGTGGAAAAATTACGTTTTTGAGGGCCGTTTCCCATGGCAGGAGGCGGGGCTCCTGAAAAACATAGCCGATCTTGCGACTGTGGCGAATGATTCTGCCGGAGGTTGGCGTAATAAGGCCTGCAATGATTTTCAGGATGGTGGATTTCCCCGCACCACTGGGACCTGTAAGGGCCATACGCTGGCCTTCCGGAATGACCAGGTTGATATGTTGTAATATCTCCCTGTTTTGGAAGGTCATGCACACATTGATGAGCTCCACGGCCGGGTTCATGCTTTTCTCCCCATGTATTTCTGCTTTAACGGTTTCAGCAGGAAAAACTCAATTCCTCCGACGATGGACATACTGATAAGGGCCAGGGCGTAAAGCTCGGGTGTGTCAAGGTTGGTACGGGAAATGGCCAGGCGGTGGCCGATGCCGTTGCTGGCTCCGAGTACCTCGGCCAGTACCACCACCCGGATTCCGTTTCCCACGGCAATAACCACAGCGGAAAAAAACGGACCGGCAAGGGTCATGACATAGATGTGGCGCAGTTTCATACTAAGGGGAAACCGATAAATTCCGGCCATTTCCAGAAGGGATTTGTCCACGGACGACATGGCCTGGGATACATTGATATACATTACAGGAGCAATGGTGCAGGCTGTGATGCTGATGACCATGAGATCTCCCATACCGAACCAGAGCATGAAGACCACAACGATGACCACTCCGGGAATGGTCATCAGCATCCAGCGGAGGGGGTCGATCATCAGCCTCAGGGGTTCCGAAAAACCGGCTAGAAGGCCCAGAACTCCACCGGCAAGAACTCCGAACAGGAGGGCCAGGGCGATCCGTTTCAGACTTACGGCAAAGTGCCCGGAAATAAAGGATGGATCCGAGAGGAGCCTGCCTGCGGCAGAAAGGGTTTCCAGAGGTGAGGCTACCACAAGGCCGGAGTAATGGCGGGCGATGAGATACCAGGCAAAGACCAGAAGAAATATTCCTGAGAACCGGAAAAGGAGATGCCCGGTGCGGCGTTGGCTCCATGCCTTCATTGCGTCACCAGAAAAAAGTCTTCTCCGGGCAGAGGGCCTCCCATGGCCCGGGGAGCCTGTTCAGAGAGTTTATTCAGGAAAAAGAGGGTATCGGAAAAGGCCTCTTGGCCACGGGTTATACGGATATTCCCACCGGGCAGGCTGCCATTATCAGACTGAGCGGCCAGGGCGGGAAAGTTTTTTTGAGCCATGGCAAGGGCTCTTTCGGGGTGGTCTGCCATAAGGACAAGGCCTTTCTCGTACTCCAGAAGGATGCGATGGACCATGGCGGGGTTGGCAAGGGTATCTCCGATAACAGCAAAACCGCTGACATAGAGGGGTTTTCCCAGGAATTTCTGTTCCCAGAGTGTGCGCAGATCGAGGTGCTTGATCAGGGCAGGGACTCCTTTTGCGGCCATCTCCCCGGAGCGGACAAGGGCAAGGCTTGCGGCTGGTTCGGCCAGAAGGGCATGGTGACCTCTGCCGAGCAGCAGGAGGTTTACCGCTTCAAGGGCTCCACCGGTGTGGTGCCGGGTGAGTTCAGAAGATTGCGGCCCCATGAGAACGTTGAAGATCAGTTCGGGCATTTCCCGGTGGCCAAAGGGAAAAAGAATGGTGCCAGTGAGACTATTCAGGCCGGTATCTCCGGAATCTGCCGTGGATACAATCCAGAGGGATGTTTCAAAGAGAGCCGCCAGTCTGATACGGACACCCCGGTTGTAGAAAAGGGATGCCGATGCCGTGGTGATGATGGCACCCTCCACCTGTCCCCCTGCGATCATGGCCCGGATCTGATCCGGGGAGTTCCATGGGATAAATCGAACGGTCATGGCCGGGTTGTCGAAGGTCATGCCGGACATCATGGCAAAGGGCAGACTTTCGGCTATGGGAGGGCCGGAAATTCGGAAGACCGGCCGATCGTCTGCCCATGTGCTGCCGGGCCATGGGACTGCCATCCATGGCAGAATCAGCAGCCAGAGCAGGCTCCGGCAATCAGTCATCCCGCTAAACCAGCGGGAGGGCAGGACCCAGGTCATGATTTATCCTTTCTCTTTTCTTGCGATGGTCAGCTCCACCTCACCAACGGGCAGGACAAAGGGGGATGTTTCCACCGACTGAAACCCTGCGCGCCGGAGGTGGTTGGCAATCTCTTTCTGCCTGAATACATAGTTCTGGCCCTCAAGGGCGAGGGAGAGTCTGGAGAGCACAACATGCTCCGGAATCGTCCCCTCGGCGGAGGTACCTTCGTGAAGGCTGACAAAGACACCGCCATCGTTGAGGGCTGCATGGAGGCGCAGGAAGAAGGTGGAAAAGTCCTGAACGTAATAAAGGTTGTGGCTGGCCCAGATGATGTCATAACCTTTGCCGAAGTCCGTGGTATTATAATCCCCCTGGATATAAGAGATTCTTTTTTCCATGCCCTCTTTTTGTACTTCTTTTTCTGCCAGACGGATGATGCCCGGCAGGTCAAAGAGAACTCCTTTCATGCCCGGATGACGTTGGAGAATTTCCATGCACATGAGCCCGGGGCCGCATCCGATATCCATAATGGTTGAGGCCGTCCTGGATTCCGGAAGGGTATCAATAATGTCTGCGGCAAGGGCGGCTATGCCAGCCCGCTGATAGGAAGCCAGGTGACGGACGGAGGCCTCCCATCTGCTTTCCTTACTGAGACAGTCTTCCTGTTTCACCGGAGGAGGTCCTGTGCGGACCAGCTCTTCGATGCGGTGGATATTCCGGTGCTGCATGCGGGATAGATTCAGGACCAGACTCCCCAGATAGACGGGACTTTCCTTACGAAGGAACGTGCTGGCAAATTCCGAATTGACATATCGACCATCCTGTTTTACCGCCAGACCTATACCTGCCATGCTGTCCAGAAAATGAACCAGATTTTCAGGATGGATTTCTGTGTCCATGGCGGCGGCTATATCTTCCGGTGCGGAAGCCTGAGTGAGGATATCGGCCATACCTGTTTCAACAGCTGTTTGGAGGACGGCCATACGGACCGGTGCCTGAAGGGCTTCGAAAATGGAGGCCATGGGATTTTGAGACTTGTCTGCGAAGAAAGTCATGTTACAGCCTCCAGCTGAGCGTCAGTCCAAAGGTGAGCGGTTCACCGTCTTCTACCATGGTGAAGCCCTGCATGTTTTTCACTTTTTTGGTGGCATATTTCTCATCAAGGAGATTGTGGCAGTAAAAGGAGATATCCATGTGCGGCAGGGCGTAGCCCAGCTTGAGGTTGACGAGGGCATGGCTGTCATCCCTCAGGGTGTTGGCTGCATCAAAATACTGTTTTCCCGCACCGGATACATCGGCGATTCCGTAAAACCCGTTGTTCATGTAGTAGCCGACACCCACATTCCAGGTGAATTCCGGTGCCCATGGCAGGGAGTTGCCGGAGTAATCAAAGGGAGTGCCATCGGTGGTTCCCTGCCAGGTATCGATTTCCGTGCTGGCCAGGCCGATGCTGGTGAAAACTTCGAGATTGCCTAAGGGCAGCGCCGTGACGTCCAGCTCTATCCCCTTACTGTGGGCTTTGGCTGCATTGGAGAACCGCCACACACCGGGCCCACCCCCGGGGACTTCCTCTCTGATCTGTTTGTCGTCAATATCAATGTAAAAAACGGAGAGGTCGGCCTTGAGTCGTCGGTCAAAGAAGTTTGTTTTGATGCCTGCCTCGTAATTGATGGTGTATTCGGGGTCGTAGCCGAAGGACTCCTGAGAGTTTGCCGAAAAATAGTTGTATCCTCCGGCAAGCCAGCCTCTGGCACAGGTGGCGTAGGCAGTCAGGTTATCGGCAAGGACGTAAGAGGCCGCAACCATGGGAAGCCACTCGGTGCTGGAAAGTTTTTCGTCGAAGGTGACGGGACCCAGATTGCTGGTGAAGGTCTGGGTGCCTGTGGCGGATGCGTATTCTCCCCTCAGGCCACCGGTGAGTTTCAACCGCTCCGTTATCTGGTAGGTAAGCTGGCCGAATACGGCGAATCCCTCGTGTTTTGAATCTGTGACCCTGTTTTTGGCCATCAGGGGGGATACGTGGTTTAAGGCGATGGATGTATCGATGTCTTCGGTATACCCGAACAGACCTATCAACCAGGAGTGATGAGTGTTTCCGCTGGATGCGGCGCGAAATTCCTGACTCCGGTTGTCCTGATCGATATGCATGTCGGTGGTTCCCAGTTTAACGGGAGTACGGTCGAAATCGTGAAGAAAGTCTTTCGTAAAACGGCGGTTGCTGGTGATGGAGGTGAAAAGGGCCTGATCTCCCTGCCAGCTCATTTTCACCACGCCCCCGGTTTCTTTCTCATCGGTCCGGTCTTTTTCATCGGACCGGACTTTGTGTCTGCCCGATGCGTAGGGGCCGTCTTCGAACCGAAGGGTGCTGATGCCCCTGTCCCGGTAGGTGCCGTCAAGGATGGTCACAAGTTCAAATCGATCTCCAGCAGCCCACCGAAGGGTACCTCTGGCCGATGAAGATTCTTCGTCAGCCACATTGTCCTTGCCCGTCACTTCGTTGGTGATGAACCCATCACTTTTGCGTCCTGTGACCGAGAGCCCCAGGAAAAGGCTGTCCTCCATGACGGGCCCGCTCACGGAAGCATGGCCATTCCAGCTGGCATAGTTACCGGCGGACAGGCTGGCGGAAGCCCTGATTTCATCTCCCGGTTCTTCCAGAACAACGTTGATGACTCCGGATTCGCTGTTGCGGCCATACAAAGTGCCCTGAGGACCGCGTAATACCTCCACGCGTTTTATGTCGGTGAGCAGCTGATTCTGCATAAAGGCCAGCGGGTAGGAGACATCATTGATGTACAGGCCCATGGGACTGAACAGAGACGTGTCTATGGTTGAGATACCCCGGGTGACAATGGCATCTCCTGAGTTTGCCTTTTTAAAATAGACGTTGGGGATAAAACGGGTCAGCCCGGAGATGTCTTTGATATCATGGTCCATAAGAAATTGACCGTCCTTGACACTGATACTGCCGGCAAACTCATCCAGTGAAGATTCCCTCTTACTTGCGGTGATGACCATGTCCTCCAGAACCCGTGCGGGTTCATTTCCGGCGAAAACCGGAGTATGGAGCAGCAGGAAAAGTGAGCATACTGCAAGGGCTGTATTCAATGTTAATTTCACAGGCTGGGTTCCTTTTTCATGGGGGCTGTGTAAAAGCCATGCCCACAATTGCCTCTGACCTCTGTTCCTGACGCTTGAGCAGTGATGCGGAAGAGTACGAAAAGGGGGAATCGGAGATTGTGGAGAATGGTCATTGTCAACCTTTTATGGATGTCTGATGCCGGAATGAACATTATACCAGGAACCATGGTTTCTCAGGATGGATCCTTTAGGGCGATATGTTGTTTATTCGCGCGCATTCCGCTGACGTGTTCTCTGCTTTAACGCCCGTCTTTTTTTAAGTCAACATTTTTTTAGGCAAGCTTAATATTATTTATAATGGCTGTATTTTTACAAATATAAAAAAAGTCGCGTTTTATGCGTGCTGATCCAAAATATTTGCAATAAAATAAGAGTATTGTCAGGGTGGTTTCTGAATCATGGAAGGCTTGTGCCGGTTGGCAGGAGATGGGTAGGTATCCTGATAATGGGTGCGTGGGAGGCTCTGTGACGTTATGTTTTTGGGAAAAATGTGAAAACACACAATTCTTTCATATTTCCCAAATCTTTTTCGCCTAGTCTTCTTTCATCTCTTTTTTTGTTTGGTTTTCACCTTTATACTGATGAACAACCTTTTGGCAGGGGAGGAACAAAATGCTGAACCATATGCGCCTTCTGTTGCAGGCCATGGCTTTTTGTGCGGTCATGCTGCTGGCATCGCATGCGATGGCGGCAAAAAACGTGGTTCTTATGATCAGTGATGGCATGGGGTTTGGAACGGTGATGGCAACGGATTATTATTATGGTGATAAACCCGTTTATGCCTCATTTCCTGAAAAATATTTCATGACAACTCACAGTGCCATCGGTGACTACAGGCCGGAGGCAGGATGGAAGGTGTTCGGAGCCCACAAACTGAATCCCACGGATTCCGCGGCGGCTTCCACAGCCATGGCTACGGGAGTGAAAACCATTCCCGGCATGATAGGCAGGAACTCTGCTGGTACCAGCATCAAAAATATTGTGGAGACAGCCGCAGGTCAGGGTATGACCACGGGTCTTGTTACCTCGGTTCCCATCAGCCATGCCACACCTGCGGGGATGGTGGCCCATGTGCTTTCGAGGAACCAATACGAAGATATTGCTCAGGAGATGCTGTATGCCAGTGACCTGGATGTGCTCATGGGCGCAGGTCACCCCCTGTACGACAACAATGGCAATCTGAAAATTTCAGGCCAGGAATATAAATACGTGGGCGGTGAAGGGGTCTTTCACCAGCTGATGAGCGAAGAGGGGCTTTCCGGCAAGGATGGTCGCATCTGGCATTTCATGGATGACAAAGCGGATTTTGAGGCTTTGGCCAGAGGTGATCGGGTGCATGCCAAAGTGCTGGGGCTTGCAAGGGCCGCGACCACCCTGCAGCAGGCACGACCCGGCAACAGGCAGATTGTGGACAGATCCAGCCCCAACCCTGAAACTCCAACCCTTGCCGTGATGAGTCTGGGGGCTTTGAACGCCCTTTCCGCAAACGGGAAGAATTTTTTTCTCATGGTGGAAGGGGGCGCTGTGGACTGGGCGGCCCATAGCAACGAAAAGGGACGGCTGATAGAAGAACAACGGGATTTCAACGAGGCCGTTGCCGCCGTGACGGACTGGGTGGAAAACCACAGCAGCTGGGAGGAAACCCTCCTCATTGTCACATCGGATCACGAATGCGGCTATCTCTGGGGATCGGAAAGTCGCCGTTTCACACCGGTACAGGATCGCGGGGCCGGGAACATGCCGGAGATGGCCTTTCACTCCGATGGTCACAGCAACCTGCCCGTTCCCCTGTACGTGAAAGGAGAAGGGGTTTCCGGCCTGCTGAAAAGCTTTGTGGATGGCAGGGACAGCTATTTGGCAGGGCTGATTGCAGCCTTTGATCCGGATTTCACGGGAGAGTACATCGACAACACGGATCTCTTTCTTTTCATGAACCAGTGGATTTCGGAAGAGAAGGGCAGTCATGGAAAAGGCCTGTGGTTGAAAGGGGATCTCCACGCCCATTCCCTTTACAGCGACGGCAACGCCCCTCTGGCTGCGGTGATCCGGGAAGCCGAAGCAAGGGGTTTTGACTTTTTCAGTTTGACGGATCACGACAGTTATCTTTTTGATCGTGGTATCTATGAGGACATCTTTCCGGCGCACTGGGAGGATCGGGACCATGTGTCCCGCAGCATGCAGCTCCTTTACGGCGTGGAATGGACATCGGCCAGGGGGCACGCCAATGTCTGGGCGGCGGCCCCCTTTGATTATGGTCCCCTGTGGCAGGCCAATGACGAGTTGAATGCCACGGCAGCCCTTTACGGAGCGCATCGGGGACAGGCCCTTTTTTCCATCAACCATCCTGCGGCGGTGTTCTGCTGCCCCTGGAAATATGATGTGGATCATCTGGTGGATACGGTGGAGGTATGGAACAGCATGTACCGTTTTCCTAACTTCAACGTCTGGGCCAGCCATCCCTTCTGGGATGCCCAGCTGATTCAGGGCCGGCGCCTCACCGCTGTGGGCGGGTCGGACACCCACAAGCTTTCCGCATACGCATCCGGTCTTGCGGCAAAGGTGGAAGCTTCCCTCTTTGGTCTTGGCAATCCCACCACCTGGGTATACGCGGAGGAAAGATCTCCGGAAGCCATTCTGGCGGCCATCAGGAAAGGGCATGTGACGTTGAGCCATGCACCGGATAAGGAACGGCTCGAGCTGTTGGCTGACCGCGACGGAGACGGTTATTTTGAAACGATAATGGGAGATAATATTGTGCGGACAGATACCGCACCGGTCACTTTCCGGCTGCAGGTTCATAACCCTGAGTCAGCAGGACGTTTTGCAAAACCTGCAGTGGAAGAACTTGATGTGGACAGGCTTATGGCCCTTGTCTCCGGAGAGACGGACTGGAAAACGCTGGCCCTCAGGTTGCAGAAAAAAGGCAGCTATCTGGCCTGTATTCTGAAAAATGGCATACTGCACAGAGCCTGGATTCTAAGTGGCGGGGCCAGTGAGGTTCTATTCACCGATACGCCTTCAGGGAGAGGCCGCACCTATTACCGGGCTCAACTCCTCGGCTCTCCGGAAAACCGATTGGCCGAACGTCTTCTGCACGGTCGTGTTACAGCCATTACCAATCCCATTTATATCAATTTCCCTGTACGGTAGCAGGGAAAAATTTTCTCCATGGTACATCTGCTCACTCAAGTTCCGGGTCTGTCTGATGAAAGCAGGCCAGGCGGCAGACGGTCCCGACTCAAAAAGAACGGTGCACGGGAAGGGTATGATCCCTGTGCACTGTTCTTTTTGTTTTTGCAGGGGTGGCAGATGGCCATGGGAGTACTTTTTTTTACTGAAACCTTTCCAAACGAAAAAAAGATGTTCGTACAACATTTCTCCAACATAAATGGTGTTGGATCCTCCAGGCTGTTTTTTATTTTCAATGACCCAGAAGGGAGAATCATCATGTCCATTTTTTGTTCCGGAAAGGCCGGAGGAAAGCAATGTTTCTGTCTGCTTTTTGTGTTGGTCTTTGTTTTTTTATGCCTCCGTCTGCCCGCCTGGGCAGATATCTCCCTCCACAAGGGAAAACCTGCCAAATATGTTTTTGTGTTTGTGGGAGACGGTCTGGGTATCCCCCACCGTCAGGCTCCGGAGGCTTTTCTTGCCGCGATGGAAGGAAAGAACTTTGGTGATGTGAAAATGACCATGAACACCTTTCCGGTTCAGGGCGTCACCACCACCTATGCTAATGATCGCTTCATTATCGGCTCTGCCGCTTCCGGCACCGCCCTTGCTTCGGGATTTATTACTAATATCGGTTTCATCGGCATGGGGCCGGATCTCAAACCCGTGCGCAGCATTGCCCACATGGCTAAGGAAAAGGGCATGAAGGTGGGAATTGTTTCCAGTGTTTCCATTGATCATGCCACACCGGCGGCTTTTTACGCCAACCAGCCCCACCGCAGTATGTACCATGAAATTGCCCATGATCTTGCGGATAGCGGTTTTGATTATTTTGGCGGTGGAGGATTCAGAGATCCGGAAGGAACAAGATCCAAGGCTCCCAAAGGAGATGCTCTGGAGAAGGCCCGCAGAAACGGTTATGCCATTGCAACGGATCGTAGAGCCTTTGAAAGGGCTAAATCCGGCCAGAGCCTCATTGCGTACAATGCCAATCTTCCCGATGGCAAGGCTCTTCCCTATGCCATGGATGCTTCCGAAGACGATATTTCCCTTGCGGAATTTACCCGCAAGGGAATCGAGCTTTTGAACAATCCCAAGGGCTTTTTCATGATGGTGGAGGGTGGCAAGATTGACTGGGCCAGCCATGCCAATGATGCGGCGGCTACCATCCACGACACCCTGGCCTTTGATGCGGCCATTGCCGAAGCCGTTGCCTTTGCCAGAAAGCATCCTAAAGAAACCCTCATTGTCGTTACAGGCGATCATGAATGCGGTGGTATGACCATTGGTTTTGCGGGAACGAAATACGAGTCTGCCCACGAGATTCTTAAAAATCAGAAAATATCCTTTCAGCGATTTGAGACCATACTTGCGGACTACAGAAAAAGTCATCAGGGTAAAACCTCCTTTGAAGACATGATTCCCCTTGTGGAGGCCAATTTCGGGCTGAAGTTTGACGGAACCGGCCCCATGGGACTGAAGGATTACGAAATCCGCAGCCTTAAAGAAGCCTTTCTGCACAGCATGGCCGGACTCCGGGAAAAGGGACAGGGCGAATCCTACCTGCTTTATGGTGACTATGATCCCTTCAGCATCAAGGTCACCCACATTCTGAACCAGAAGGCGGGTATTGGCTGGACCTCCTACTCCCACACGGGCGCACCGGTTATCACCTCGGCCATGGGCGTAGGTGAAGAGGTGTTCAACGGCTACTACCACCAGTCCGATCTCGGTAAGAAGCTGCTTTCCACCATGGGCTTCAGTCCCCGCTACGCGGATGCTGCTCCCGGAGCAGGGGATATGCGTCAGGCTGCGGTTATCGGATTCTGATGCAAAAACCCTTATTGTAAGAAAAATCATGGCAGGGAATGCCGGGCATTCCCTGTTTTGGTGAATACACAGCAGGGGAGAACGATCATGCACAAAAGCAGAATCCGTTCCGAAGCCTTTCTTGTAGGCTTTTTTTTTCTGATGACTCTTATCCTGTTTTTTCTGCCAACGGGCTTTGAAGAACGCAAAGATCCGAACTCCCTTCGCTGTAGGGGCGAGATAGTAGAGGTGGATAATGCCTTTTTGCGTCAGTATGGCATGGTGCGTACGGGCAGCCAGAATATCGTGCTGCGCGTTGTTTCCGGGGAGAGAAAGGGAGAGCTTGTGAATTCGGCGAACCACCTCCTCGGAAAACTGGATCTTGATCGCCTGTATCAGGTTGGTGACCGTGTACTTGTGGTGCTGACCCTGGAAAAAGATACAATCCGCCATGCACAGGTCATGGATCATTACCGTCTTGGCATGCAGGCATGGCTGGCGGGGAGTTTTGCTCTTTTATTGGTGGCATTTGCCGGATGGACGGGAATGCGGGCCCTGCTTTCCTTTGTTTTCACAGGTCTTGTGGTCTGGAAAATTCTTATTCCCGGTTTTTTAAAAGGCTGGGACCCCATGGTGACCGCTCTTTTTGTGGTCATGCTGCTCAGTGCGGCCATCCTTTTTCTTGTGGCCGGATGGAACAGAAAAGGTTTTACGGCCTTTGCTGGCTGTCTTCTGGGTCTTGCCTGTACCGCCCTCCTTGCCCTTTTTGTGGCCCCTGTCTTCCAGCTTCACGGAGCCATCAAGCCCTTTTCGGAAACACTATTGTACACAGGTTATGCCCATCTGGATCTCACCCGTATTTTCCTTGCCACCATTATCATGGCCGCTTCGGGTGCGGTGATGGATCTGGCCATGGACATTGCCGCCAGCATGGATGAGGTGGTCTCCCAAAATCCACGGATCAGCCGCAGCGAAGCCATTCTTTCCGGCTTCCGGGTGGGACGGGCTGTCATGGGAACCATGAGTACCACTCTGCTTCTGGCTTACTCCAGCAGCTACCTCTCCCTGCTCATGGTTTTTATGGCTCAGGGTATTCCCATGGCCAACATGCTCAACCTCAATTACGTGACCGCAGAGTTTTTGAATACAATGCTGGGGAGTTTTGGGCTGCTGGCCGTGGCTCCCTTCACCGCACTGGCCGGTGCTTTGTTTTTGGTTCCGGGAGACAGAACAGAAAGGCGGAGGAATGGGATATGGGAGAAAGATACCCGGGAAGGAAGAGGTCTGGTTTCTTCCGCTGCACAGGCCGATGCGGTTCAGGCCTGATGCACATGCGGGCTTTTCATATCAAGGCCGGCCTCCCTCACATATGAGCCGGGGTACAGGGGTGAAATGGCCGGGATAGTTGTATTCAAAGGCTGATCGCATCCCTCGCCGTATTCTGAACGAAATACCCGTTCATTTATAACAAAAGCCAAACAGCAGCATGGCATGAAGATGGTATCGCTTTTTCGTCACACCTTATGAAGGAAGCCAGAAAATGACAGGTCTAGTTGTTACCAATGTGGGAAAAAAACTGGGCGGCAGTCCCGTTCTTTCCGGTATCAATCTTGAGATTGCTTCCGGAGAACTTGTGGTTTGTGTCGGACCTTCGGGCAGCGGGAAGAGTACGCTTCTGCGGATTATCGCCGGACTGGAAATTCCGGATACGGGAGCCATATGGATGGGAGGCCGGGATGTGACAAAACGATCTCCCGAAAAACGTAATGTAGCCATGGTTTTCCAGAGTTATGCCCTGTACCCCCATCTGAGCGTGGAAGAAAACATGGCTTTTCCCCTTCGGGCAAAGGGTATTCCTTCCGCAGAGCGCAAACAAATGATAGCCGAAACCGCTTCCATGCTGGGATTGAGAGAACTGCTGAAACGAAAACCGGCAGCCCTGTCTGGTGGTCAGCGTCAGCGTGTTGCCATGGGCCGCTGCCTTGTAAGAAACCCCTGTCTTTTCCTCATGGATGAGCCTCTTTCTAACCTGGATGCTTTTTTGCGCATGCAGGTTAGAATGGAGATTAAGAGTTTACAGCGCCGTCTGGGAACAACCATGGTGTATGTGACCCATGATCAGTCGGAGGCCATGACCATTGCGGATCGTATTGCTGTGATGGAAACAGGGCAGATTATACAGCTTGCCAGCCCTCAGGATCTTTACCGATCTCCGGTGAATCGTTTTGTAGCCGGATTTATTGGTACGCCAGCCATGAATTTTTTCCCGGGAATGCGGGATACCAATGGTAGCGTTCATCTGGAAAACGGTGCCCGTATTGATCTTTCAAAGGAACGTCAGCGGGTTTTGAACGGAGCAAAAAATCTCACTGTAGGCGTGAGGCCGGAGCACCTGTGTCCGGCAGAGGACGGTCCGGCCAAAGCCTCGGCCATGGCGGCGGATGTACGTCTTTTGGAACCTCTGGGCGGTGATGTGCTGGTGCATGGAGATATTGCGGGCAATCCTGTTCGTTTTCGGACTTCGGGGCGAAGGGTTCGGGAAGGAGAAACCCTTCACATCCATGCCCGTGAAGAAAATTTGTTTTTTTTTGATGAAAAAACCGGCAGATGTCTCAGTCCGGCACGGATGAGTTCTGCTGCCTAACTACGGATATCTTCAATGTAAAGGAGAAAGACCGATGGGAAAATGGGGGCGTATTGCCTGTGTGTTTTTACTGGGATTCGCCATGGCAGGGAATGCTCTGGCAGCCGAAAAAAAAGTGGAGCTTGTTTTCTGGCATGCCCTGGGAGGAGGAAATATCGCCTTCATTGATCGCATGGTGGCGGATTTTAATTTTACTCACCCGCAGATTGAGGTGAAGGCAGAATACAAAGGTTCCTACCGGGATACCCTCAATGCGGCCATTCTGGCCCATCGGCAGAAAAAATCTCCGCATATGGTGCACATTTTTGAAGTGGGCACCCAGATGGCACTGGATTCCGGTATTTTTACTCCCTTCGCTCAGGGACTGGATGCCTCAGCCCTGCGGGATCTTGAAGATTATATCCAGCCTGTAGCCAATTATTACACCATTAACGGGCAATTCTACTCTGTTCCCTGGAACTCCTCCAATCCTGTCCTCTATTACAACAAGGATATTTTTCGCAAAGCGGGCCTCGATCCGGACAACCCTCCCAAGACCTACGGGGAAGTGATGAAGGCGGCGGAACAAATTGTAAATTCGAAAGCGGCGGTCAAAGGAATTACCTGGCCTCTGCATTCCTGGTTTGTTGAACAGTGGCTGAGCATGCAGGGTGCGTTGCTGGCCAATAATGAAAATGGCAGGGCAGGGAGGGCAACGGAAACCTTTTTGAATTCTCCTGCGATGATCCGTATCGCCACCTGGTGGAAAGAACTCTACGACAAGGGTCTGTATGCCTATTCCGGCAGGCCGGAGGACTGGGACGGGGCCAACAAGCTCTTTGTTTCCGGTCAGACCGCTATGCTCATCACCTCCACATCGGATGTGGCCTTCCATCAGGCGGCAGCCTTTGAAAATGGTTATGCTCTGGGAACCGGTCCTCTTCCCGTCCCCGATGGCATGGAACGAAATGGTGTGGTAGTGGGAGGGGCTTCCATCTGGATGACCGGTGGCAGGACTTCAGAAGAGATGGAAGCGACAAGAACCTTTCTTCTCTGGCTCACCAATACGGAAAACGGGGTTCGCTGGCATAAGGGAACGGGCTATTTCCCCGTTCGAACCAGTTCCTGTGATGTGGTGAAAAACCAGGGCTGGTTTGAAAAAAATCCCGCCTATACGGCAGCTTTTGAACAGCTCCTGTCTACCCGTGTCAACCGGGCATCTCAGGGGGCGTTGCTGGGGCCGTTTCCCGAGATTCGTACCATTGTGACCGATGCCATACAGCAGATTATCAGCGGAAAGAACGTGGAAACAGCCCTCAGGGAGGCGGACAAGCGGGCGGATAAGGCTTTAATGGATTATAATCGTTCCGTTCGCTGAAGTGTAGAAGGGCAAATAAAAGGTACCTTCTGGGTCGTTACCAGTTACTTCAGGGCAAGAAGCCGCTGTGGCCGTGATTTTCTTATTCAGCCCATTTCGCCCTCTTCCTCCGGGAGAGGGCGGGGTGAGGTAAGAGATGTTCACAACGGTATATTTCCCATCGTTTTTTTGTTGTTTCAATGGTTTAAGGCAGAAGATTGCTTGCCGGACAGTAATGGACACCGGGTTGCGGAGTTTTCTCGTAGAGTAACTTGCTGCGTTACTCAAAAGTTACAATAAAAACTGAGTAGTATATCAGGGGCTGCCATGACATCTTTTTCATCCAACAGGTGGCTGGGTTTGTTGCTTTTGCTTCCCACCCTCCTGATTCTTATCGTTTTTCTGTACACCCCCATTCTGGAAACCCTGCGTCTTTCTTTTTATCAGGTCAGTTTTCTGGGGCTCAGGGAAGAATTCTGCGGACTTAGCAATTACCGGGATCTTTTTTTCGAGCCGGGATATCGCAGAATGTTCCGAGCCACCCTCATATTTACCTTCTTTACGGTTACAGGCAGCATGGGGCTGGGTCTGTTGCTGGCGATAATGATTCATAATGCAGGGGCATGGAAAGGATTGTACCGGCTGTTTCTTATCTGGCCCTATGCCCTGTCACCGGCCGTTGCGGGTGTGATTTTTTTGTTTCTGTTCAGCAATCAGGTGGGCATTGTTAATGCAGGGCTGAATGCTGTTTTTGGTCGCCATCCGGACTGGCTGGCCCGTCCCGGTCTTGCCATGGGTGTTGTGGTGGGTGCTGCTATCTGGAAAAATGTGGGCTATAATGTGATTTTTTATCTTGCGGCCCTTTCGGCCCTTCCCCGTGATGTGCTGGAAGCCGCACGTATGGATGGTGCCGGAATGGGTATGCGTTTTGGGCGGGTACTGCTCCCGCTCCTTGCGCCCATGACCCTTTTTCTTTTGGTGGTGAATCTCATGTATGCGGTGTTTGATGTTTTTCCCGTGGTGGATCTCATAACCCGGGGCGGGCCTTCGGATGCTACACTGCTCATGATTTACAGTCTGTACAGGGATGGTTTCGAGTTTCTTAAAACCGGCATGGCAGCAGCTCAGTCCGTTCTGCTGCTGGGAGCCGTAGCCTTCCTCTCCTTTGTGAAATTCAGAATCTATGGAAAGGGAATTTATTACGGAGGGAGGCGATGAGAAAGCAGGCTTTATTATTTTTACAAAATAATGCTTTCCATGGAAAGAGATGGATACGGCATCTGGTACTGCTTGCAGCTGTTTTTGTGATAGCAGCACCTGTGCTTTGCGCATTGATTTTTTCTACCCAGACACCCGCTCAGATATTCTCTTACCCCCCGAAACTTTCCTTTGGCAGTGCCGCCATTGACAATTACACCATGGCCTGGGAGACCTACAAGCTGGGCCTCTACATGAAAAACTCCCTTTTCATTGCCGTGACCGTAACACTGGGGAAAACCCTTACGGCCTTTCTGGCTGCAACAGCCTTTGTATATCTTCGCCTTCCATTTCGGGGGTTTTTTTTTGCTTTTGTCCTTATGACCCTCATGATGCCAACGGAAATTATGATCATAGCCCTGTTTGACAGGATCACGGATCTTGGCTGGGCGGACAGCTATCTTGCCCTGACCATACCCTTTATGGCTTCAGCCACCAGTGTTTTTCTTTTCCGGCAGCATTTTTTACAGATTCCGCTGGAACTTGTGGACGCAGCCAGGGTGGATGGCATCGGTCTTCCTTCTTTTATGATACGGATTCTTCTGCCCATGAGCCGTCATGTGATTGCCGCCATGGCCCTCATTGATTTTGTGTATGTCTGGAATCAGTACCTATGGCCGCTGGTGATCATTCGTGACGGGTCCAGACAGGTGGTACAGGTGGGCCTGCGCATGATGACGGCAGGTCAGGATGCTACCCACTGGGGTGTGGTCATGGCCGGTGCTGTCATCACCCTTGTACCGCCGCTTCTTCTGTTTTTTATCTTGCAAAAAGTTCTTGTGCTGGGTGTGGGGCTGGGTCAGGAAAAGTAAGCCCCTGCCGTTCCTATGGTTAATGCAAAAAAGCTGCTGAAGACAACTTTGCCAAGTATATGCACCTTAGTTTGATTCATCTTTTTTTACCGGTGTGGGGTTTCTGTTCTGTCATGGTAATGACTTTATGGTTCATGCAGCCCTGTTCAAAAGGGTCTTCCTCATTGGTAAATTTTGCCTATCCTGCATGGAGGAGTGCTGGTTTCTGGTTGCCAGCCTGAATGAGGGTGTAGGACAGCTCCTGCATGGAAAAGGGTTTTTCCAGTATGAAGTGGGGAATTTTTTTATCTCGGATCCAGTGGGGGCAGCCTGTTGTGAGAAGGATGGTAAGGTGCGGGTACCGTTCCCGTATCTGGGAGGCCAGTGTCAGGCCGTTCATGCCGGGCATGCCATAATCCATCAGAATCATATCGGCAAAGCTGTTTTCACTGAGCCATGCCAGTGCTTCTGCGGCATTGGGAACGGCATGTACCCCGTAGCCCAGGGATCCTATCATTTCTTTGACTATCGTCAGCAAAGAACCATCATCCTCCACAAGGAGTACAAAACCCTTTCCGTGGCAGATGGGCTGTTCCATCGTTTGGCTGTTGCCTGCCTTTATCCCGGCATGGGGCAGTTCAACGCGGAACAGGGCACCGGTGCCCGGGCTGCTTTCCACCGTAAGCAGGCCTCCGTGTTCTTCGACCACCTCTCTGACAAGGGTCAACCCCATTCCATGTCCTTCCCGGTTGGCACGGGTGGTAAAAAAGGGTTCAAAAATTCGTTGGTGGATGTCTTCGGAAATGCCGTGGCCTGAATCTTTTACACAGATACCCACCCATTGTACCGACTCCTTTGTACAGCGTTCTATACTCAGATGAAGAATTCCTCCGTTATCTTCCATGGCGTGGCAGGCATTGGTCATAAGGTTGATGAGAAGCTGATGAAGACGGGTAGGATTCCCATGAATACAGGCATCGGAAGCTTCATTCTGACAGCGGACAACAATATGGGCTGGAAGCGAGGCCCCGATGAGGCGCAGGCTTTCCGTGATCAGAGGTTTCAGGGAAAAGGTATGAAAGCCCTTTCCATCGGGTCTGCTGAAGTCAAGAATCTGCTGAATCAAATCCTTTGCCCGGTGCCCTGCTGTGACAATGGTATTCAGATGGTGGGCCTTTCGTTTTTCATCCTCTGTCATGGCAGCCAGCTGGGAAGCACCTAAAATAGAAGAAAGAATATTGTTGAAATCATGGGATATACCTGCTGTTATGCGGCCTAGTGTTGCCAGCTGGGAAAGCTCCTGAAAACGGCGTCTGATGATCATGAGCTCATCGGATTTATGCTCTGCCAGTTTACGATATTGCGCATTTTCCGTATTCAAGCGTACTTCTTTTTCTGCATAATCGCTGATGTCCAGACCCAGTCGCCATTTTCTGCCAAAGATGGAAAGGGGAATCCAGCAGAGGGTGGTTTTCCCATGGGTGCTGATTGTATGGCCCTGAAGATCGGGCCTGATACCGGGAAACTGAGAGATAAAACTGCCTGAAGGGTTTTTCCCGACCGCACGGATGGCTGCCGGAGAAGCTTTCTGAATCCGGCCGTCTGGTCCCGTGAGCAGCAGAGCATGGTTTCCGGCAAGGAGACCTTTTTCCTGCTGCCGCATGGATGTAAGCCATCTCCGGATTCTCCTTTCTTTCCGGGCAAGAAGCCTAGCATTTTTCCGATGATGGCACAGGGCCATGCCGTGATAAAAAAACAGCGGGCCAAGACCGGCGGAAATAAGCATAAAAAAACGGGCTGCAAAGGAAAGATGCCAATATTCTGAAAGAATGCCTGCTAAAAAAAGCAGAGCACCGGTCAGGGTGCAGCCCATGAGAAAGTTCCCGGATAAAAAAATCATACAACACCTTTATCCAAAATTGATTCTCCCGGAGCGGAAATCTGTCTTCTGTCGCGGACCCAGGAATTTCCCTTTCGGGATTTAGCATATCCTTTGATCTGAGCCACACGGAGGCTGAGTTGCGAAGAATCCATGCCCGGATGAAACTGACAGTCCACAATCCCCAGAGAAATGGACACCATGGGAAACGGACAGACTGTTCCGTCTCTGGATTTACCCTGAAAAAAACCCTGATTACGAATGCCATCCGGATAGAGAACCTGCGTTTCTCTCTCAAATTTTTCCGTAAGATCCTTTGCAAAGGATTCCGCCTCCGCCGGATGGGTGAAAATGACAAAATCATCCCCGCCCACATGGCCGATAAAGGTATTTTTGCCGCAGCAGATGGATGCGCTTTCCCGTATCAGACGGCTTGTGAACATGAGCATACGGTCACCGGCCTCAAAACCGAAGCAGTCATTATAGGCCTTAAAGTGATCCAGATCCGCATAGATCAGACTCATGCGTACCTGATTCTGCCGATATTCCGCCATGTTTTTTTCAATGCTGGTATTACCGGGCAGACCCGTTAAGGGATTTGCTCCCCTTGCGGTTTCTACCTGAATCCGGGCCATGACATCCAGCAGACTGCGAATGGATACCGTTCCTTTATACAGGCCGTTTTCCGTAATCAGAATATCATCATAAAGACGTTCCGCAGAGCGGGACATGGCAGCCCGGGCCACTTCATCCAGAGGTGTCCCTGCATCCCTGATCACAGGTTCCGTATCCATGATTCGGGCAACGCTTTTTTTCAGAAAAAGGGCATTGCCATAGGGCGAGCTCAAGTGGCGGTCCAGATGATAGCGCATGAGAAGGCCCACAGGGCGTTTTTCCTTCAAAAGGCAGATGCTGTCCGTTGGTGAACGGTTTTTCAGTATCCGGCTGATCTCTTCAACGGTATCCGATACCAGAGCCGTTATTCCAGGGCTGGCCAGATAACCGACTCCCGAACCCTGAGACCCGGGAAAAACCGACCATTCACGGCTACTACCCCCACCATTTTCTTCAATATGATGAAGGGAGGGCAGGGATGACTCCGGTGCAATGGCAGCTCCCTGCATCAGTGAAAAACCCAGCTCTTTAAAATAACGCCGATCCTTTATCTTATGAATATGGATAACACCCAGAACGCATTGTATACGGCGACAGGCATCTGACAGCAGGCCCACCATCAGAGCCGCATGATCCTGCCCAGATACATGTTGCTGGAACGCGGAGGATTCCAGAAGAAAAAGATCCGGTTGCAGACCTGCAAGGCGGAGCAGGGAAAGACCATTTCCTGCACCGCCGCAGATGCAAAGGCCAGTACCTCTTTCGGTATGTATGAAAAGGGCTGAAGAGGACATGTCTGTCAGGGTATCCAGATCTTCTTCATGAATCCCGAGGAGTATACGCCGGGAAGAAACCTTTTTATTCTTGAGGGTTGTTCTGAGACTTTCAGAAAAATCAACATGGGCCATACTCTCCGGATGCAGAAAAAAAACCAGCCTGCCTTCTTCGGGCAGATGGTGGAAGGCATCCAGAGCTGTCTCAAGAAGGCGGATGTCCTCCAGCAATACCTGCGCCTTCTGTTCCCCTGACCTGTGCCTGTCTGAAAGATAATCTGAAAAGCTTTCTTTCCGGACAATCCACAGCCGGATACGCCCTGTCATATCATCGGCAATGGGAGAAAAACGGATATCCGGTTGTCCTAAAAGATCTTTGACCGGAAGCGTGGGGGGATTTTCCGGTATCATGCCTTTGTTTTTTATTCCGGTAACAGGACCCATGGACAGAACCTCCTGATGTTTCATTACCCTGACACCTTTTATCCTCAGATTATGAGAATTGTGTTAACGGGAATATAAATTTCATCATGGGTGCTGTGGAAATCCTTGGTGCCCTGTCCAGTCCGCATACAGCCATTGGAAAATCATTTGAAACAGCACGGCTGTCTGCATTCATATTCTTTGTAAGCTGTCGTAACGAAATGAAAAAATAATAAAAAATCTTGAGTGCTTCCGGCTTTGCTGGTATCAATAGCTTCCCTCTGAAAACTTTGTTTAGCGGGGAAACTTACGAACTGCTTATGTGAAGGATGTCCCATGCATATTACCCCCCTTGCCCGTATGAAAGGCTGTGCGGTTATTACGGCCGTTGTTGTGTCAACCCTTATGCATTCTGCTCCCCTTATTGCCGTCACTTTTGTGAAGGTGCTGGTTCCGTGGCGGATCAGCCGTCTTCTATGCACCCGTATTATTATTGGCATCAGTACGTCATGGATCCATGTGAACAATTTTGTTTTTTCACTTTTTCACAAAACCCGATGGGAAATCCGTGGCGGTGACCATCTTTCACCGGAAGGCTGGTACCTGGTTCTCTGCAATCATCAGAGCTGGGTGGATATTTTTGCACTCCAGAGAAATTTATGCGGAAAAATTCCTTTTCTTAAATTCTTCTTAAAACAGGAGCTGATTTGGGTACCTGTCATGGGCCTTGTATGGTGGGCCCAGGATTTTCCCTTCATGAAACGCTACTCCAAGGAATACATTCTGAAAAATCCCCATAAAAAAGGAAAGGATCTGGAGGTTACCCGCAAGGCTTGTGAGAAGTTTCGCACAACCCCGGTGTCTGTCATGAATTTTGTGGAGGGGACCCGTATTACGGAAGCGAAACATCTTCGCCAGAAAAGTCCTTTTCAGAGGCTTCTCAGACCCAAGTCCGCAGGGACCGCCTTTGTCCTTTCCGCCATGGGAAGGGAGATGAACACCATCGTGGATGTTACCATTGCTTATCCCCAGGGTGTGCCGTCTTTCTGGCAGTTCATTTGTGGGAATGTCTCCCTGATTCGCATGCACATACGGACCCTTGCCATCCATGAAGGACTGCGGGGTGACTATTTCAATGACAGGGATTTCAGGGAGTCCTTTCAGAAGGAACTCAATACCATGTGGGCGGAAAAGGATCTTCTCCTTGGGCAGATGATGGAGCCTGTCTGGCCGGAAACAGAAGATGAAATGCAAAAGGTTGCCTGATGGTTCTGTTTTCCCGACTGCTGCGATGATATAGTACCTACCGTTCATCAGGCTGAGCGAATCTTTATGGTTCGCCATAGCCGGGTGCAGGGGAGCCCTTTATCATGGCAGCAGGCCTGGTTTGCTGTCTGTATACCGGATAAACCAGGAGCTATGCATGTCTATCCAGCTAGAACTAATTGATTTTATAAAAAAAACCCTTCCAGTTGAAGCCGATGACCCCAAGGCAGGTAAAGAAAGCGAACCTCTGTCTCCATCCGGTTTCGGATCGGATGTCAGCCGGGCTGTTCATTCCGCTCTGATCCTTCGACCCATCTTTGAGCTGGAAGCCCGTCGTTTCGGTCAGGGTGAAGAAGAACTCAGCGGCGAGATCTGGATGCGGGTTGATCTGATGTGGACGGCATTTGCCATTCTCGATGTCATCTCAGAGCTGACCGAATACCAGATCGGTGTCACCCGCAGTGAAGTAACGCAAAAAATCCTTCCCCTCCTCCGTCAGCAGGTTGCTGCAGAAAACAGATTTTTCCCCGATGAAGCCCTTGAAGAAGTAAGCTCTAAAATTTTTGACCATCTCACAAACAGAAACAACCGCTACCTTCCCTTTTCCTGTCCCTTTTTTGATGCCGATGCAGGACGCTACCGCACCCGCCGCTTCTGGCTCATCAAAAATGTCTATACGGGCGAAGGCAGCGAGGCCCTGTTCGCCCTCACGGAAGAAGGCTACACAGCCTATTTCGGCCTGCACGAAACCAGTGCCCTGGATGCTGCTGCCATCGGCAACCTGCGCATCAAGCTGCTCATTGAAAGGGGCAATCTGGATGATGCCATTGCCGTGGCCGAAACCAACCGAAGGCATTGCGCCCGAAAGGCAGGAGAAGTGAGAACGGTGCGCCGCCAGATCAGCCGGAACATCAAGTCCGTGGGTTTTGACCGGGTTCAGGCCCTGGCCGAAGAGGGTGTCAATCAGGTCATGGATATCCAGAAGGAAGGCAACCGTCTGCACAACCTTGTCATCGAAAACCTGCATGGCGGCGGATACAGGGGCCACAGCAGCACCCTTTACAGGCTGGCCGACAAGCTTGAAGGCTTAAGTAACCAGCTGATGAAGCTTTCTGGCCAGCTCCAGAGCCTGCCCGAAGACTACCAGAAACACAGCCACAAACTTTTCAGAAAAGAAGCCAGCGGCGTATTTCCCGGCATGGATGAGGTCATGGAAAGGATTTTTTCTCTGGATGAGGAAAACGCCGCCCGCATGGGGAAGGAATTCATCGCCCGCATAAATCCTCCGGCACAAAGGCCTCTTTTTGATCCGGCATCGGTGATGGAAGCCTGTGAACGCGCCCTGGAGCGCAGGAATCCGCCGGGCGATCAGACCCAGGTGCTCCTGGAGGTGGACGGCGAACCCCTTATATGCTTTCAGCCGGAACTGAATGAGAAAGTAATGCAGCAGGCCTTTCACCTGATCCATCATCTCCTTGGCCGCAAAAAAGAGCTGAGACTGGGGCAGGTTCTGGAACAGGCCCTGACGGAGTCCGATGAAAGCCTTTTCCCCGTTGCAACGGCCATGGCCGTTTTTCAGTGCCTTGTGGAAAAACGCATTGCAGACAGATACGGCATCCATGTGGACATGCCCGACCCGCAAAGCCGCATCACCATGGATCTCGGAAGCGGAAGACGCTACCGGGGCCATGAACTGCGGCTGAGGCAGCGGGTTCTTTCCGGCAACCCAAGGGAATAAAAAATATACCGTCTGAGTAGCTTCAAAAGTTACTTTACGACAAGACGCCGCAACACGGCGTGCGTTGCAATTCAGTACCATTTGCGCTTGGTTAACTGCTACAACTGTAAGGCCCGTGCACAGGCACCCGCGCTATTTGATCGTGACGCAATCTTATTCGTAGAGCTTCTTGTCCTGTGCGGAAGCGGCAAAAACTCCCCGCCACAGGCAGGATAAGCTTTTTGATTACCATAGCTGGCTTGAGCACGCTGCCTTTGTGGCGGCTCAGACAGTTTGCCGCTTCTTTCGCACAGGTCTTCGAAGCTCTGATCCGAAACGATTGCAACGTCACTTACAAATAGCCTGGGTGCCTTACACTGAAACCAAACAACTAAAATTACAGTGAAGGGTGCACCTTTTTTATGGAACACCATACAGAATCCTTTCATGGGGCCAGCCGCCTGATTTATTTAAGCCTCCTATACAGCAGCGGCAGCCGCAGGGCCATGGCCCCCTTCAGTGCCGAGATGGCCGAACTCATCCAGCGTTTTCAGTCCCAGGACAGCTTCCGCCAGATGGTGGAAACGGGCCTGAAGGCCATGGAGCTGAGGCTCCTTGCCCTGGAAGACAAGGGCCTTCGCCTTTCCGCCCGTCGCTCGGACAGTTTTTTTGCAGCCACCCTCACGGATTACGGAAAACTCCTTGCCAGAAGCGACCTCAAGGCAGCGGAAATCCTTCCCGTTCACTGCGCCATTGCCACGGCCTTTTTCCCGACGGAGGCGGATCTGGATGCTCCGGTGGAAGACCTCGGTGCCATTGTCATCATGGATGTCATGGATATCCTGAAACGCTTTGCCCTTGCAGAATCCGCCCTGCCCGATGGAGAAACAAGGCTGCATCCCCAGGTGAAGAGCGTTGCGGAACGCCTTCGCCTTCTGCCCGAAGACAATCCGGACAGACAAAGGGCGGGCAGCGGTTCAAGCTGGGTGGAAATGATTGCCATCGTACTGGATCACATGGTGGAAACGGGCTATCTGCTGGCCTTTGAAGAAACACCTGGGGAGGTGGAATACAGGCCGACGCCTGCCTATCAGACCGCCCTGAGGGAAGGTATTGTCTATGCTTTCCACGCCTTCCGGGATATTGTGACCACCGCTCCCCTTCAGGAAAAAAAGACAGCCGGAAATGCGGCCGGGGAAGGGAAACCCCATGTTTAGACTCAATAAATTCTTTGTAAGCGATATCAAGGCAGGGGACAATATTCTGCGCAATGGCTTTGTGCCCGTATTCCGGGAGGATGGGGATGCGGATCATGGTGTTCTTTTTGCTGCCAACGGCACCTGTAAAACCACCCTCTTATCCTTTATCCTCAGCGTGTTCAGCCCATCCAGACAGCGCTTTGTGCAGCACCTGCAATCCGGCGGGGACAAGAGTCTGGACCAGTATCTGATTCCCGGCCGTCCTGCCATCGTCATGCTGGACCTTGCCATGGTACTGCAACCCACCCTCTTTGAGACAAAACCCGTGGATCATCTGGTTTTGGGCCAGCTTCTCTATCGCCACAGCAACACGCCGGACAAAGTTGATCGCACTTTTTTTCTGGCCAGATCCGCTGATTTTTTTGACACCCTGCGCAGCCAGTGGGACGGACTTCTCGATCAGGAAAAGCCCTATCAGGCCCTGAAGGATTTCATGGCTCCGCTTATCCAGCAGACCTCCAGCCAGAAGGAATGGGAGGAAACCCTGGAAGAGCTTGGGCTTGATCCCTGGCTCATTGACCGTCAGGTGGATTTTGCCCGTACGGAAGGGGGCATCAAGGATGCCTTCCGCTTTAAATCCGAAGGGGATTTTTTAAGTTTCTTCCTTGGCTGCGTGACGGATATGGAAGCTGCCAAAGAATTGCGCGAACGCATGGATCAGGACTTAAGCAAAATGAAGGACCGCCCGAGAAAACGGGCCCAGCTTGATGCCGTACGCAGCCTAAAGGAGCGCATCGCCGACTTTGACACCATCGCCGCCCTCTGGCGCAGTGCAGGAAAGGCCATTGAAAAATGGCGGATGCAACTGGGAGAGGCCAGCCATCTTCTCCATGGTGCAGAAGCTTCTTCCCGGACAGAGCTGGAAGAACTTGAAAATGAGCAGAAACATGCCGAAGACTCTTTGCGGACCCTTCGGACCGGACTGGAAACCACCCGGAGCAATATCCTTTATCTGGAGCACTTCTGCATATCCAGTGCCGTAGAAGAAGGAGAAAAAAGCCTCCACAGAAATCATGGGGAAAGCGAGGCGCTAAAGGCTGAAAAAAACGCCCTCCTTGCTGCGGACTTCATGGCGGATATCCGTAAAAATCAGGCCGAAGCGGACACAAAGGATAAGGCTCTCGCCGAAGCAGGCAAAGAAATCAATCCCTTGCAGGAAAAATTAAAAACCCTTGCGGCCCAGTACCATCTGCGTCTGGATGCAGACCGCCACGGACTGAAAGCCGCCATGGAAAATCTGTGCCGGGAAGAGGAAGAAAGAAAGCAGCATCAAAGGGCTGTGGAAAAAAAACAGCAGGCAGGGGAAATCCTCAGGCAAGCCCTTGAAAAGGAGCTTGAGAATCTGAACGGTCGCATCCGGGGAGCCGAAGCTGGCCGTACCTTGCTGCCCCTTGATCCTGGAGAAGAACCCTCCGCCGCCCTGGACCGGCTCCATGGGGAAAAAGCGGGCTTTGAAAACCGCATCATTATGGTTGAAAAGGAAATGAGCGCCGGAGAAGAGGCCCTGAAGGCCCAGGATCGCAACTGGCGTCGTTTGCTGGAAGAGTGTTCAAAAGCACAGGGAAAACGCAGCGAATCCCTCAAAGCCATGGAAGAAGAAGCGGATTTACGGCGGCATCTTCTGGAAGATCCCCATCTTGTGCGCATTGCCGGAACCCGTGATATGGAAATCAGCTCGGCAGAGCTCCTTTCCCGGCTGGATGACACCCTGGTGCGCAGCGAGGAACGTCTCAGGAAAAAGGAAAGGCAGACCCTTCAGCTGGAAGAAAAGCTGGAAGCTCTGGATCAGGGAGGCGGCCTTGCCGCCGATGACCTTACCCGCCGCCTTCTTTCCTATTATCATAAAAAAGGCCATGAAAAGGGTATTGCCCCCGGAGAACTCAAGTCCTATCCCGAATACCTTGCGGATCTCTACCCTGCGCCGGAAATCCTGGCCCGGTACATCGAAGGGGATCCGGCGCGGTTCACGGGCATGATGGCGGCCAGTCAGGATGTCATTGAAAGCATCCTTGAGATGCCACCACCTCCCTGGCTGCACCGGCCCGTGGTGATTTCCACCCCCTGTGCTCCGGAGGCGGTCAGCACTGTGGAGCAGACCCTGATCCGCCCCCTGACGCCCGAGGTCTATTCCAGACAGCACATGGAAAAGGTGAGGGAAGAATACCAAAAAACGCTGGAAAAGGTGGCAGAGGAAAGGGAAGAAGCCCGGAGCCTCCTTAAAGCCATGGAAGGCGTAAGCCGCAATCTCCATGCCTATCAGGAGCGTTTTCCCGATGCCGGAGCTGTGGCCGCCCTCCGTGAACGGGCAGATGCGGGGGAGAAAAAACTTTCTGAAATCAAAGCTGCCATTGCTGAGGCTGAAGCGGGCATGGAAGCCCTCAGCCGCTCAAAAACAGATCTGGAATCCCGCTACCGCCATCTGAAAGACCAACTCGCAGACCTTTCTCGGATGCTCCAGCAGGTGAACACCTGGGTTTCATCCTTTGCGGATCTGGCCGCATGGGAGGAGGAAAGGGAAAAAAAGACCCTTGAAAAAGGAGCCGTGGAAAAGGCCATCCGGGCGGATGGAAAGACCCTTACGGAACTCAAGGAAAAAGAACTCCGGATTTTTAAGGATATCCACATATGCAAATCCGATCTCAAAGGGCTGGACGAAAAGGCCTCTGAAATCATGCGGCCTGAGGATACGGAACTGAAGACCGAAGAGCAGGAAGAAGCCCTGTCCATGGATCTTCAGACCCTGCTCCATCTTCATAGGGCCGCAAGGGAAACCCTGAGACAGATGAGCCATACGCTCGGTATAGACCATCTTGGCAGAGAGCTTGAAGATCTTCAGGCACGCATTGCAAGGCTTCAGTCCGAATTCGAGGCCTTTGGCCGCAGCCACAGCTTTGATGGAAAAAGTGCGGAAAACTGGGCCACGCGGGGCTTCAGGGATAGAAAGGCGTACCTTGAAAGCCTTTCCGGGAAACTGGAAGGGCTGAAGGAAAGCCGCATCCGCATGGAAACGGAACTGGAACACAAAAAAAAGGATCAAATCCGCAGCGAGGCCCTTCTTTCGGAACAAAAAGCCAAAGGTTTTCCCCAGGATCTTAGGGAAGAAAACCTGAAGGATCAGGACACAGATGCGCTGCTGCATCGTCTGGAAAGCGAAAAAAGAAGGCAGCAGACCGACTGCGAAACCCTTTTTTCCCGCTCTGAGCGCCTCAAAGAGAAGCTCAGCTTCCTTGAAAAATGGCGTCAGGAACTTCGCATTGCCATGGCGGAAAACCAGACCTTTGAACCCCTCTGGGATCAGGATTCTCCCCGTCATCCATGGCCGGACCTGCTGGAGCCGGGCAGAGACAGGATGGCTTCCATCCGGCAACTGCTGGAAGAAATAAGGGAAATGGCCGCAGCCGAAAGAAAGGAGCGGGAAACCGGAGAAAACGCCCGCAGACGGATGCGCAGTGCCTTTGACCGTCTCCAGACCCACCTTCAGGATGATGCCTGCCGCCATGACCTCCCCGCTGTGGTGGATGCCCTGAGAAGCCACGATGCCGAATCCTTAGGGCTTCAGGCCGAAGACCTGATCCGGCGCTGCGAAGATATCGCCCGTAACATTGAAATGGATCTGAAAATTACCCAGCGCTTCATGGACAGTCTTGTGGACAGGCTGCTGCAGCACAGCCGGGATTATCACCAGAAACTGCAATCCGCCGCAAGGGAGCTTCTTCCGGAGACCGTTTTCATTTACGGCGGAAAACCCATTCTTCGCACAGGTGTCCGACTGGATTTTGCCCGCTACCAGGATGCCTTCCGCCAGTCTGTGGAAAACTGGCTTTATCAGCTCATGCAGCAGAACCGCCTGCCGGAAGTCAATCCAAAGGCAGGCAACGGCCTTGGCTCTGAGCTGCTTTATCAGCTTCTGGGGGCCGCATCGGGCCGGGAGAATTTCGGTATCCGCATGCTGAAATGCGATGACTCCGGCAGCACCTACGAGCCCGTGGGAAAGGATCTCGGTTCCGGAGGCGAAGCCCTCACCATTGCGGTCATGCTCTACACCCTGCTCATCTCCATGCGAAAAAAGCGCAACAGTGCTTCCGAAGGCAGAATTCCCGCATTCCTCATTCTGGACAATCCCTTAGGCGTCTGCAACCGCTCGGACTTTGTGGATGCCCAGCTCAAGGTGGCGGGAAACATGGGCCTTCAGTGCGTCTATTTCACCGGCATCCATGACCGGGAATCCTTAGAACTTTTTGAACTGCGCACAGCCATCCGCAAAGGGGATAAAAAACTTGAAATCGACGGTATTTCCTATAACTGCCTTGAAGTCACGGAGCTGAATGTGGAAAAAACAAAGAGGCAGGTGAACCACCATCAAGCCCCCTGAAAAAATAAAAGCCGTACTGGCTGCAGGAGACAAGGGGCTGGATCTGCTGATATACTCTGGGTGGTCATTCTTGATACATGGGGCAGTCTTGAAACGATATGAAAAAGTTCTTGACCCGTGTGTTTGAAATTTTCGAATGTTTCACGGTTGACCGCTTGGAGTAAAATAAAGATATACTGGAAAAACTGCTTTTCCTCACCACAAAAGGTGCAAGCCATGAAAAAAAGAATCCTCTACGGCGAAGCCAATTATCCAGCCATTGTTCGTGAAAACGGCTACTTTGTGGACAAGACTGCCTACATCGAAAAACTGGAATTCGTTAAAAATCCCGTCTTTCTGCGTCCAAGGCGTTTTGGAAAATCCCTTCTCTGCACCATGCTGGAGTCCTACTATTCGGTTTTATACAAAGAAAACTTTGAAGAGCTTTTCGGCCACACATGGATTGGCAAAAACCCAACGCCCCTGCACAATACTTTGCTTGTGCTGCATCTGGATTTTTCCACCATTGAGACCGGTGAGCTGGAATTAATGGAAAAAAGTTTTGATCACACAGTGAACCTTGCCCTTCAATCCCTGGTGAACAGAAACATCTGTTTTTTAGAGGATAAGCCGCTGCTGAATCCGGAAAACAGCTCCGTATCCAATCTCAAGGCCGTTATCAATAAGATCCAGGACAACAAGCTACCGCCCCTCTATGTCATCATCGATGAGTACGACAATTTTGCCAACCAGCTCATCACAGGCCATAAAGACCTTCTTTATAAGCAGCTCATGGCCGATGACGGTTTTTTAAAAACCTTTTTCAAGCTTTTAAAAGAGGGCCGAAAAACCGGAACCATCCACAATGTTTTCATCACAGGCGTTCTGCCCGTCACCATGGATGAACTGGCTTCGGGCTTCAACATTGCCACCTTCATCACCCTGAACCCCAATTTTGAAAACATGATCGGCTTCACCCAGTCCGAAGTGAATTTACTTCTCGATGACATTTACAGAGATTATGAAATCCGCCCGGATACCCGCAATGAAGTACAGGATGTCATTAAAAATCAGTATAATGGCTATCATTTTATCGATCCTGAAGGCGAGGCCGTCTATAACTCCACCATTCTTCAATATTTTCTGAGCTGGTTCTGTGAATTTAAAACCATGCCCAAACACTTAACGGACATGAACCTCAAAACCGATATCCTGTGGATCAAAAGAATCACCGGCTCCAACCCTGAGCTTACCCAGGATTTTGTCACCCAGCTGACAACCCAGAACAGCATTGACTATGACGACACCCTGCTCACCCAGAAATTCAACATGTCCCGTTTTTTTGAAAAGAGCTTTTTTCCCATCTCCTTTTTTTATCTGGGGATGCTTACCCGAAAAAATGACTTTGCCCTAACTCTCCCCAACCTCAACATGAGAAGAATCTTTGTGGAATACTTCAATGAACTCCACCACATTGACGTTTCCACCCGCTACGGGAACATGATGCAGCATTTTGTCAGAACCCTTGACCTGAAATCTCTGTTTGCTGGCTACTGGCAGGAATACGTTTCCCAACTTCCCGAAGCGGTCTTTTCCCAGGTAAACGAGAACTTCTATCGCACCACCTTCTATGAACTCTGTTCCCGCTATCTTTCCCGCTGGTTCACCTGGAATGTGGAAAGGTCCTACCCCAAGGGCAGAACAGATCTGGAGTTTGTGGGCAAATTCAATGAATGCTTTGCGGGCATCCGTATGGTCATCGAGTTCAAATACTTTTCCAATGCCGCCTTTAAAAAATTCAATACCAGCATTGAAAACTTCACCCTGATTCCTGAAGATACGGAGCAGATGGCAGGCTATGTGGAAGGGCTTAAAAAGGAATACCCGGAAGCAAAGATCAGCCAGCATGTGATTTACTGTTTTGGCAATGGGGGATTCAGGGTATTTGATACGGACCCCCTTCCGGCATCAAATGAACCGGTAAGCTGAGCCCTTCCTGGACATGACGGATAAGCGGCTCTCAGGCCAAACAGGTTTCTCTGTGCATACCCGGATAAAAGCAGGCTTTCAAGTTTACAAAGCCCACATGCCATGTTACATTTCTTAAAGTATTATCCCATAAACAACTATTATAAAATGACATACATATTACATACACACTATCAGAAAGCAGAACATGAAGGAGTGCATGACATATAAATCCGGAAAATTCATTTTCCAGGAAAAATATGACTCTCAAATAATAAGGGAGCTGTTTATCAGGGCAATGGTTCTGAATGAAACCATTGCAGAGCTGCCCGTTTTCTCCGGTCTGGCATCACGACTGGAACCAGAGATCA
Source organism: Desulfobotulus pelophilus (assembly GCF_026155325.1). Lineage (NCBI taxonomy): Bacteria > Pseudomonadati > Thermodesulfobacteriota > Desulfobacteria > Desulfobacterales > Desulfobacteraceae > Desulfobotulus > Desulfobotulus pelophilus. Next base: position 60,200 of record NZ_JAPFPW010000005.1, read on the forward strand.
TGTACAGCTCCATTGCCGGGACCGCCGCCATCGAAGGCAACCCCATATCAGAAGCAGATGTCAGAAAAATATCAGAAGGCCATGATCTTATTGATTATTCTGCCAAAGATCAGCAGGAGATCAAAAATCTTATTGAGGCCTATGATTATCTCTCTGAGAAAAAAATCATCTCTCAGCCTTTTCTGATCAGCGAACAGCTCATCCGGAATCTGCATAAAATCATTACCACTAATGTGCCCCATGAATACAACATACCTGGCAATTACCGAAACGGAAGGGTGGAAGTCGGTGACAAAGCCCATGGCGGCGTATACAGGCCTCCCAAATGCCTGGATGACGTCAGCCTGCTGATGGCTGCCTTCACAGAATGGATGAACAGCCATGAAATACTGGAATTGCCCCCCCTCATAAGGGCACCCCTTGCACACTATTATTTATGTGCCATCCATCCCTTCTGGGACGGAAACGGAAGAACAGCCCGACTGCTGGAAGCCCTTATCTTGCAAACTGGCAAGCTGCAATACATACCCGGAGAATTATCAAACTATTATTACAGAAATATAGACAATTATTATAGTGCTTTTTCAAAAACAAACAAACTCGGAAACGATGCCACTCCTTTTTTAGAATTTTTTCTGGATGCTGCCATATTTTCCATGGAAAAAATTAAAAAAATAATAATTTCTTCCATAAAAATCTTTGCATTAAAAGATCATTACACAGACCAGAACCAGAAAAAAGAGATAAACAAAAGGCATTTTGAGCTGCTGACTCTTCTTCTCGATTATCCACCTGATTTTGTCTTTTGTATAAAAGATCTCATATCAAAAATGCCCTTCAGGCTTCTCTACAGCAGTATCAGCAGCCAGACAGCCCGAAGAGACCTCGCCAAATTATCAGAAATGGGGCTTCTCCTGAATAATAACGGTGAATACTCACTGAATTTTCGCTTTTCCGGGTAAAATACCCAAAGGTCTTTTTTGGATTATTCTGCCAGCAGAAAAACACTTTTTTTCACCCCACCAATAGATTTCGATTGATTGTCAATTGAATTTGGCAAAGAAGCCGTAAAAAAATTTCCCACGGTATTTCCTATAACTGCCTCGAAATCACGGAGCTGAATGTGGAAAAAACAAAAAGACAGATAAACCATGGGTGATATCATCTGTTCATGGAAGGTCTGTCTGCCTGGAGGTAAGTCCCTTGTCTGGCCCGATGGCTGCCGGGATCTGATTGCCATTCTTCCGAAAAATCAGGCTCCAGAGCTTATCTGCAGCGGGCTGGATGCCTCTCCGAGAATTGTGACCTGCCCGGAGGAAACCCGTTTTGTGGGCATCCGGCTTGCGCCGGGCCTGACCTTCCCATGGGAAAAGGATGACCCCGGCTCAACGTGCAGGGATCTGTCCATCTCCCCATACCTGCCATCCTGGAAGGGTTTCTGTTTTGCAGCAGATCATGATGAAATTCAGAATGCACTTTTAGAGGTGGTATCGCTGGCAAACCCTGCCCCCCATTGGATTGCAGACTACCTGGCTGAAGTGAGGGCAGGGGGAAAGAAAAGGGCCACGGCACGTAGTCAGCGAAGCATCAGGAGACAGCTGGTTCGGTTCACGGGAGCATCATCCAGCTACTGGAAGGGGCTGGCCCGGGTACGGAAGGCAGGATCTGCCATCGCCACCTCGGCCATCTCCCTGGCCGATATTGCCGCAGACCACGGTTTTTCAGATCAGGCCCATCTGAACAGGGAGATCAGACGCTGGTTCGGCTGCACCCCCAACATGCTTCGTGTGAACAGGGAGCTGTCCGCAACCCGGCTGACAGCTCCCGATGCATTCCCCAATCCTCAGCCAAGAATATACTGCTGAAACTCCGCTGCCGGAGGGATGGGATGGTAGCAGTAAACAAGGGCACCGGAGGGATCCAGAAGCCCGAAGCCCCTGTCTCCCCATGGATGATCTTCCAGAGGCATGATGACAGACAGACCCGCCTGATCATGCAGCCTCTCGTACATGGCATCGGCATCCGTCACAAGGACATTCAGAAAGATACCTCCGGTAAAAGGAACCATGCCTTCCTGGGGCTTCATAAGGCAGATTTCCGGCCCGGACGGGGAAGCTCCAAGGCGAAGCACCACGTACCAGCCGCAGTCGAAGGCCGGGCGGGCATCAAAGTGTGAGATATAAAATCCCTTTGTTTCTTCAAGATTTTGCGTGACAATGGTTGTGCTGACGGATTGAATTTCCATGTCTTCCTCCAAGGGTTCCTGTTTTCCTCAATACAAAACGCTGATGGGCAGAATAGCTCAATATATGTGGCAGAATCTTGAATTTTTTGGCCAAAAAACCAGCTGTTCTGACAGGAATGCCCCTATACCTTCATGGCAATGGCAGGCTTTCAGCCAAAAAAAAGCTTTTTTAGTTTCTGACCGACAAAGAACTCTAATAACCCGGCAAAGGATATTCTCCATGGAAAACATCCTCCATGAAGCTGTTTGGGAAGTGATACGATGCAGCAAACGCAAAAAGATTGAAACGGTCCTTCTGCTTGAAACCATCAGAAGAAAAGCCCCTTCATCCATAGGGGATTTCGAACTCCCAAAACGCCTTTTTGATATCCTGAAAACCCTTGAAAAAGAAAAACTGCTGCAAATTCCCAAAACTAAATCTGATTACAAAACCGGCCTTCCCCCTTATGTCACCGCATTACGACCGGAAGAAGATGCCGCCCTAATTCAAAAAAAGACAGAACTTTACAATTTACGCCACCTGACCGCCTGGGAACCCACATACATGGCAGCCTTTGCCTGTCATCTGAAAACAGAAAAAGAACTGAAACAGGCCATCAGGGTCAACGATTATCTCCTGAACCGAAAAACCGATACAAAGATCATCCCCCACAGGGAAAGGGCCTTACAGATCTTTGAAAGTGAAAAGGCCCTGGATGGCTATAGCCGCAAGGGACTTTTTGGTGGCAGAATCACCCTTGAAAATCTGGACTGCTTTTACTGCCCGGAACCCCTTCCCTTCCAAAGCCCCTCACCGGATAAGGCCCTTCTTTCAGGAAAACCCCTTCTGGTTGTGGAAAACGCCAATACTTACTGGAGCTGCTGCCAGGCCAATGGGGATATGTGCATTTATGCAGCAGTGGTATATGGCAAGGGTTTCACGGTATCGGCCAATGCAGGGGAATATGCCAATGACGGGCTGGAACAGATCAGAGCAGATCTTGAAGCCATGGAAATCCTCTATTTTGGAGACCTTGATCCCACAGGCATTGCCATTCCCACCCGAATCAATGCCATGAGGAAAGAAAAGGGCCTTCTTCCACTTCGACCAGCCCTTTCCCTTTATAAGGCCCTCCTTGAAAAAAACCTCCCTACGCCCTATGACAGATCCCAGACCAAGGATCACGATCCCATGGCTGCCAAGCAATGGCTGGGGGTTGAACTGGCAGAAATTTATCTTGAAAAAGCAGAAATTCTTCGCTGGCCCCAGGAGGGGCTGACCTCTGATGATATCCGCAGGATTTCGGTTTAAAAAACAATCTGATACTATCCTGCCCCATCAGCTACTTTTTTCTGACCCTATAGCTTGCAGACATAATTGGGCCGGAGATCGGAATCTGGACAGGCGCAAGGCCTGACCCTTCATACCCTTACCCTTACAGGTGGAAAGATACCCCATGACCATAACCGGCATCATTGGAGGCTCAGGGCTGGACAACCCGGAAATCCTCGAATCTCCCAAAGATCTTCGTCTGGACACCCCCTACGGCCCGCCGTCTTCCCCCCTGCGCCGTGGCCGCATTCAGGGGCAGGAAGTGATTCTCCTTGCCCGCCATGGCCGGGAGCACACCATTCCACCCAGCGGCATCAACAACAGGGCCAACCTTTACGCCCTGAAAGCCGCAGGCTGCACCAAGATCATCGCCACAGCGGCCTGCGGCTCCTTACAAGAAGACCTTGAACCGGGAAGCCTCGTGCTGCCGGATCAGCTCATTGACTTCACCCGCCACCGCATCGTCACCTTTCACGAGACCTTTGAGCCGGGCATCGAAAACGCCCGTCACGCCCACATGGCCGAGCCCTTTTCTCCCCAGATCCGAAACATTCTGAAAAAAACCGCTGAAGAGGAAGGCCTCACCCTCCATGACGGCGCTACCCTTATCACCATCGAAGGCCCCCGTTTTTCCACAAGGGCCGAGTCCCGCATGTTCCGCATCTGGGGGGCGGATCTCGTAAACATGACCGTTGCGCCGGAGGCCATCCTCGCCACGGAACTGGGAATTCCCTATGCCGTGGTGGCCATGGTGACGGATTACGATTCCTGGAAAGACGATGCCCCGCCCCTCATTGTGGAAGAAATCATACAAATCTTTAAAGGCAATGTGGCTAAACTGGTGAGCCTTCTCACCCGAAGCCTTCCCCGCCTTCACGGGGCCTGAAAAATTCACCACCCAAGCGAGGTTTTCCCATGTTTCAAGAACGCATCTCCCCCCTCCACACCCCCGCCGCTTCCGGGGAAGCACGGGGCTTCATTGAGTTTCAGGGACTTCAGGAACTCTGGTTCCATACGGGAACAGACTGCAACCTCAGCTGTCCGGACTGCTTTGAGCATTCAGGGCCGGGCGTGCACCGCCTTGCCCCCGTTACCCTTGAAGATGTAAAACCCTTCATGGCGGAAGGCCTCAAGACCGGAGCCAGACAGTTCTCCTTTACCGGCGGGGAACCCTTCCTCAACAAAGAAATCATCCCCATTCTGGAACATGCCTTAAATATCGCCCCCTGCCTTGTGCTGAGCAACGGCACCCGGCCCATGCAGGCCCGCCTTGAGGCTCTTCTTCCCCTGAAGGAAAAACCCCATCGCCTCACCTTCCGCATCAGTCTGGATCATCCGGATGCCATCCGCCACGATGCGGGCAGAGGAGAGGGCATGTTTGAACTTGCCCTGACCGGCATCCGAAAACTTCTCGACGCAGGCTTCGGGGTTTCCGTGGCCTGCCGCAGGGAAGACGGGGATCGCAGTGAAGCCTATCGAAAACTTTTCAAAGAAAGGGGCCTGCCCGAAGACCTGCACCTTGTGAGCTTTCCGGATCTTCAAGAAAAAGATACACCTGAAATCACACAAAGCTGCATGCAGACCTGCCATACCCCAAAAACCAGTGCCGCTTTCATGTGCGCCTTCAGCCGCATGGTGGTGAAAAAGAAAAACCGGATGGCCGTCTATGCCTGTACGCTGGTGGACAATGACGCCGCCTATGACATGGGAGAGGAGCTGGAACCCGCCCTTAAAGCCCGCACCATTCTGGCCCACCCCCGATGCTTCACCTGTTTTGCCGGAGGCGTTTCATGCAGTGAACTCTAAGGGATTTGAAACGTACTGATATACTGCCCGTGAAGTTCACGGCTCTCGCCTGAAATGAAGAATCAAATTTCAATGATGTATATTGGCAATTTTCATCTCCCTAATGGAAGGGAATCCCCATGAAAAAGCAGCTGCCCATATGGCTCAAACCCCTGATTTTTGTTCTGGGTCTGGGCGTACTCATCGCAGGCGCACGTTTTGCCGGGCTGGACACCCAGCTTGGCAACCTCAGGGAATGGATTCAGGGCTTAGGCCTGATGGGTCCTGTGATTTTCAGCCTGCTCTATGCCCTTGCCGCGATTCTCGCCATACCCGGTTCTGCCCTCACCATCATGGCCGGTGCCCTTTTCGGTTCCATTACGGGCAGCATTTCCGTCATCATAGGAGCCACCCTCGGGGCTTCCCTCTGCTTTCTCATTTCCCGCTACCTTGCACGGGATGCTCTGGCAAAGCTTCTGGAAAACAATGAAAAATTCAGAAAACTCGATGATCTTACGGAAAAAAACGGGGCCATCATTGTGGCCATCACCCGTCTGGTGCCCCTTTTTCCCTTCAACCTGCTCAACTATGGTTTCGGACTCACCCGCATTCCCTTCAAAATTTATGTTTTCTGGTCCTTTTTCTGCATGATGCCCGGAACCATCCTTTATGTGGTGGGAACGGATATCATCACAAAGGCCATCACCGAAGGCAGAATTCCCTGGCCCCTTGCGGCTGTCTTCCTCCTTGTTTTCGTACTGCTCTTCTTCCTTGTGAAGAAGGCCCGACAGAATATGCGGGGCTGAGCCATGAAGATCCCAAACCACGGACTTTTCCCCGATGATGCGGCCAACCGAAAGCTCCTCTCCCTTGTGCATCCGGACAACTGGCAGAACCCTTCCCCCAGCCCCTGCTACAACCTCGTGGTGCTGGGGGCCGGATCTGCGGGTCTCATTTCCGCCATTGCCACCGCTTCCCTCGGCGGCAGGGTAGCCCTTGTGGAGCGCCATCTCATGGGCGGGGACTGCCTCCATACGGGCTGTGTGCCCTCCAAAAGCCTCATCCGCTCCGCCCGTGTGGCGGCAGACCTGAAAAGGGCCGGAGATTTCGGCCTTTCTCCACAAAGCGGTGTGCGGAAAGAAGATTTTTCAAGGATCATGGAACGCCTCCGCAATATCCGGGCGGACATCGGCGAAAACGATGCTGCCGCCCGGTACCGGGATCTGGGAGTGGATGTCTTTCTGGGGGAAGGTATGTTCACAGGCCCGGATACCCTTGATGTGGCAGGCCAGACCCTGCGCTTCAAGAAGGCCGTCATCGCCACGGGGGCCTCTGCGGTTCCGCCCCCCATACCGGGTTTAAAGGAAACGGGTTTTCTGGACAATGAGACCCTCTTTTTCCTCACGGAAAGGCCCGAAGATCTCCTTGTCATCGGAGGTGGCCCCATCGGCTGCGAGATGGCCCAGGCCTTTGCACGGCTGGGAAGCCGGGTGAGCCTCGTTCAGGATACCCGCCTGCTGCCCCAGGAAAGTGCTGAGGTTTCAAGGCTCATGACGGAAGTTCTGGAAGAAGAAGGCATACAGCTCTATACGGATGCCAGCATATTGAAAGCTGAAGAACTTCCCGATGGAAGAAAAAGCCTGGTCCTGAACCATGGCGGGCAGGAAATCCGCCTTGATGCGGAAACCCTCCTTGTGGCTGCAGGCCGCAAACCCAGGGTGGAGGGGCTGGGACTGGAGAAGGCCGGAGTGCGCTACAACACAAAACAGGGTATTCTTGTGGATGATTTTCTCCGCACCAGCAACAAAAGAATCTACGGGGCCGGAGACTGCTGCATGGCATGGAAGTTCACCCACGCAGCCGATGCTTCCGCCCAGATTGCCGTACAGAATGCCCTTTTCATGGGCAGAAAACGGGTCAGCCGTCTACTGATGCCCTGGTGCACCTACACGGACCCGGAGGTGGCCCATGTGGGCATGGGGGAAAGGGAGGCCGAAACCCTTGGCATTGAGGTGGAGACCTTTACCTTTCCCATGGAAGAAAATGACCGGGCCAAAACCGAAGGAGAGAAAAAGGGCTTTGTATCCGTGATGGTGAAAAGGGGAAGCGACCGGATTCTCGGTGCCACTATGGTTTCCTCCCATGCCGGAGAAAGCATCGGGATTTTCACCACAGCCATGGCAGCGGGCATGGGCCTTGGCGCACTGGCTTCGGTGATCCACCCCTACCCAACCCAGGCCGAAGCCATCCGCAGGGCAGCGGGGCTTTACAGAAAAAGCCGCCTCACCCCAAGAATTGCCGCTCTGCTCCGGGGCTGGCTGGATATGGCCAGAAAATACTAAAAAAGGACACTTGCTCCATGACGGATCTCTCCTCTCCGGATACGGTACAGCTTTTGCTTTTTACCCGTTATCCCCGGCCTGGCAGCAGCAAAACCCGACTCATCCCCGCCCTCGGGCCTGAGGGAGCCGCAGCCCTCCAGCGGGACATGACCCGTTTCACCCTGAAGGAAGCCCTGAAAACGGGCTTTCCCCTTGAAGTGCGCTACACCGGAGCAAGGGCAGAGGACATGAGAAACTGGCTGGGCGAAGGGTTCAGTCTTGCGGATCAGGGGGACGGGGATCTGGGAGAACGACTGGACAGGGCCTTCAGGGAGCATTTTACTAAAAAAACGCGCTTTGTGATTGTACTGGGTGCGGACTGCCCGGAGAACCGCGCAGACAACATCCTTGCCTGTGCCAAAGCCCTTGGCCAGAAGGACTGGGCCATCGGCCCTGCCAAGGACGGCGGATACTACATGCTGGGCATGGGCCGCTATCTGCCCCGTCTCTTTCAGGGCGTGGACTGGGGAACATCCAAGGTTCTGGCCCAGACCCTTGCCGCAGAAAAATCCGCCCCCTTCCTCCTTTCCTGCTTAAGCGATGTGGATGAAAAAGAAGACATCCCGGCAAAAATCTCCGTGATACTCCCCACCCTCAACGAGGCCGCCTTCATCGAAAAAACCCTGAGCTCTTTGGGGCAGGGTTTTCATGTGGAAGTCCTTGTATCCGACGGCGGCAGCCGGGATCGCACACCGGAGATTGCCCGATCCTGCGGGGCAGAAGTGCTGACATCCCCTCCGGGACGGGCCGGACAGATGAACTACGCCGCAGCCAGAGCTTCGGGCAGCATTCTTTTTTTTCTGCACGGGGACAGCCTTGCCCCGGAAAACTGGGACAGGGATCTGCGCCAGATCCTGAAGCAGCCGGGTGTGGCTCTGGGGGCCTTTCAGTTCGGCCTTCAGGAAAAAATCCCCGGCATGGATCTTCTGATCCGGGCCGTCCGTTTCCGGTCCTGCCGGATGAAAAGACCCTACGGCGATCAGGGGCTTTTCATGCATAAAAGCCTGTTTGAAGAGCTGGGGGGCTTTCCCGATGAGCCCATACTTGAGGATCTCCTTTTGGTAAAAAAGGCCCGAAAACGGGGCAGAATTGTCATGGCTGCCTCTTTTGTAAAAACATCCGCCCGCAGATGGCAGCAGAAGGGGCTTTTGCGCACCACCCTCATCCATCAGGCCATCCTTTTGGGTGCAGCCATGGGTCTTTCTCCCAGCAGACTCATGAAACTGCTGCGGCGATAAGAAATTTTCCTGAGGCCGAGCCATGGCTGAAGTCATGGCATCAGGGTAGCTTTTGATACACATCCTTCCGGTGACCAATTGCTACGACCCATATGGTAAGCTCATTATCCTGAATTGAATACACAATACGGTATTGCCCCTGCCGCAGACGGTAACGATCCTGCCCGGTCAGTTTTTCATAACCCGGAGGACGAGGATTGTTTTCAAGGGACTTTATACGCTCAAGGATTCTTATGACATCCTTTCCTCTGATGCCTAAAAGATCCTTTTCTACGGATTTTCTGAATAATATTTTATATTCGACCATCTTTTTTCAGCCTTTTTACCATTTCATCATAGCTGATCAAAGGCTCATCCATCCGGTTTTCGAATGCAGCAAGATCTGCGGCATCTTCGGCAAGGGCTTCTCGGATAGCCGAATTAACAAGGTCCGATATGGAACGGGACGTTTCAAAAGCTTTCAACTTAAGGGCTTTATGAAGCATTTCATCAAGATAAACTGTGGTTCGCCTGGTCGTTGTTTCCATAGGAGTACCTCCATTCGTTTGACAAAAATATAATGCCATAGCGTTTAAGCATCAAGACGTTTTTTAAATAATTTAGAAAGCCCCCTGCTAAAAAAGCAGATGCAACAGGCACCATCTCCGAAAAAACCATTGCCTCCATCCGCCAGGACCGGCAATGGGATCAGCCCGTTACCGCCATGCTGAACAGGGAGGTGCCTTCTGTCTCTCCAGAAGACCGCCTGTGCCATGCCCTGCTTCTCATGTCCCACTCGGAAACCGGTCTTTGCCCTTGATTATAAAGGGAAAGCTTGCGGGAGAAATCACCATGGCTTCCATTATTTTGAATATGTATTCATTTTAACCTGAACAAAACAGCTATCCATTCAATGGAAGTTAAAACCAAAGGCCAGCCCCACAACAATGTCATGACCTCAAGGAAATAAGACTTTCATGGGCAACGCCTTGCAAAAAACAGCTGAGCATCCTATGAGAGAATCCAGACGCAAGAATCATAGGCCGAAGAAAACGGGCTGAGGAAAGCACTAAAAACCGGCATGGGATTTCAAAACCAGATCTTGAGTTATTTTAAAAAGCTTTGTTATCAATCAAATAATGGTTCATTCTGCTGTGAAAAAATAAAGAAAAAACTAACAAAGGTACAGAAACAGGCACGGAATGCAGCCAAAAAAGAGCGCCAGAAAAAATACCAGTGGATTTTTATCAATGGAAAGCAGGTCAGAATCAAAAGACCTGAAACCATAGACGGAATCCCTGCGGATGAATTCATAGCGAACAATGCCGATCCTCTGTGGTTGCATAGGAATGGATTCTGGGAGCTTATCAAAGAGGAAGAGCCCCTTTCCGATTCATATACTCCGGTTCGGTGTGTGGAGGAAGATGAGGACGGCATTCCATTTTAACTAAAAAAGCAGAGCTCAAAGATATAAAAACTTGTAATTATGGACAATATTTTTCTAAGTGCATAAATTTTTAAGGGCAACTCGTGAAAAACACAAAAGGAAGAAATTGGACAAAAGAAGAGCTTTTAGTAGCTATCAATCTGTATTGCAAAATTCCTTTTGGTAAAATCCATCAAAAGACCCCTGAAATCATAGAATTAGCAGAGCTTTTAGACCGTAGCCCTGGATCTGTAAGCTATAAACTTGCCAATTTTGCCAGCATAGATCCATCCCTTCAACGAGAAGGAGCTTCCCATGTCAGTAAATTAGATATTGAAGTATGGAATGAATTCTTTCTTAACTGGGAAGAAATGAGTTATAAAAGTGAAATAACCCTCTCAAAAATCAAAGAAGAACAAACAGAAATTTTTCCAGCAGGAACAAACAAAGAAGCCTTTGTAAGGGTGAGGGTAAACCAGAATTTTTTTCGCAAAACAATTCTGGCCTCCTATGGGGGCTGTTGCATAACCGGTCTATCTATCCCAGAACTTGTTGTTGCAAGCCACATTGTACCTTGGTCTGTAGATGAAAAAAACCGAACCAATCCAAGGAATGGTTTATGTTTGAACGCACTACACGATAAAGCCTTTGACGCTGGTTTAATTTCTATCTCCGAAGATTTTACTGTTGTAGGGTCTAAAAAGCTCTTGTCTTTTGATACGAACGGAATAGAGCTAATTACGGATTCTATTGGCTTACAAATCAACATGCCAAAACGTTTTTTGCCGGATCAAAATTTTCTTTCTTATCACAGAAAACATATTTTTCAGGGGTAATAAAAAAATTCAAATTACCCAAGAAGAAAATCAATAACATTAACAATCTTAATACCTTCATAGTCATTGGGTATAACCTTATCCATGGTGAGAATCATTTTCGGGTAATTGTCGGAGATGGCCTGAAGGGACTGCAACTCCCGCTTCCGGGTATGTTCATCCATGATGCTTGCGGAAACCTGAACATATAATTTTTCCTTCAGCCTGGTTGCAATGAAATCCACCTCCAGCGTCCCAACCTTGCCCACAGCCACATCATAGCCCCGCCTCAGCAGTTCAAAATACACTATATTTTCAAGCACATGACCATAATCGGTATTTCTCAGCCCTGTCAGATGATTGCGAATCCCCATGTCAACAATGTAGAACTTTTCCAGTGCCTTTAAAAAAGCCTTTCCCTTCAGATCATACCGCCTGGCCCTGTAGATGATGAAGGCGCTTTCAAGCATTTTAAGGTAGCTGTCTATGGTCTCGCTGGATGTTTTTCTGCCGCTGCTTGTGAGATAATCACTTATTTTTTTTGTGGAGACAATGCTTCCAATGTTGGCAGCGATAAACTTCAGCACACTTTCAAGCAGGGTCGCATCCCTGACTCTGTTACGTTCCATGACATCCTTCATCAGAACCGTATTGCATATGCCGCTGAAAAATGCCGGCAGGGTTTCAGGAACATCCATCAGATCCACAACCGTGGGGAGCCCGCCCAGCTCCAGATACGCATTAAAGGATGAAAGAAGATCTCCATTCTGATGCTGGCCGGTAAAATCCAGATATTCCCTGAAGGAAAGGGGAAGCATGGGGATTTCCACATAACGCCCCGAAAGAAGCGTAGAAAGTTCAGAGGAAAGCAGAAAGGCATTGGAACCTGTGATGTAAATGTCTGTGTCCGCATCCACCGAGAAAGCATTGATTGCTTTTTCCCAGGAATTGACCTGCTGCACCTCATCCAGGAGAATATAATATTTTTCAGTAGTTGGCATTCTGCTCCGGATATGGCTGTGCAGTGCTTTATAATCCGTAATGCCATCGAATTCAAAGGATTCAAAATTCATGCGGATGATCCGGTGCGCTTCCACTCCGCTTTTTTTCAGGTGCGCTTCAAAAAGGGAAAGAAGGGTGGATTTTCCACAGCGACGGATACCTGTAATCACCTTGATCAGGGGTTTGTCTTTGAACTGTATGAGCTTTGTCAGATAAAGATCTCTTTTTTTCATGCATCCTCCTTTTTTTAGAGAATACCTGAAAATAAGATGCAAAAAAACAATTTTTTCGGTTATAATCGAAAAACTTTACAGATCGGCATTTCAGTGTGATGGGCCCTTGCCAAAAGTCGCCGTAAAGCCCCTCGCTTTAGCCATGGAGAGGTTCCGTGTTTCGGGATAACCCTCACCTGTAAGTGCCTTGAGGTTTTTTTTATGGCCTGCCGGGCATGGAATACGATAATATGGCTCAGGCTACAGGAATACAGAAATTGCAGCTTACAAAACCCAAAAAAAGCGGGAGTGATATGGGGGATCAAAAAAAAGGCATTCCCAGAATAGAATCCTTAAGAGTTCTGAACTACAGGGCTTTAAAAGAAATTACCCTGGACAGACTGACACCCGTGACAGTTCTTCTTGGGCCAAATGGAAGCGGTAAGTCAACAATTTTTGATGTGTTTAATTTTCTGTCTGAGTGCTTCCGGTATGGGCTGCGCCATGCATGGGATCGCAGGGGCAGAAGCAAGGAACTGAAAAGCCGTGGCTCAAGCGGTCCCATCGTTTTTGAGCTGAAATATCGTGAAGCTCCAAAGACTCCTGTTATTACGTATCACCTGGCTATAGATGAAGGAACCAAAGGGCCGGAGGTGGTGGAAGAGTGGCTTCAATGGCGACGGGGGAGCAAAGGCCAGCCGTTTCGCTTTCTGGAGTTTAAAAAAGGCATTGGACGTGCCGTCAGTGGTGAAGTACCCGATGCCGATGATGTAAGAGCGGAAAGTAATTTGCGTTCACCGGATCTCATTGCAGTGAATACACTGGGACAGCTTTCAGACCATCCCCGTGTGGCCGCATTGCGTGAGTTTATTACGGACTGGTATGTCTCTTATTTATCCATTGATCAAACCCGAAATCAGCCGGAAGCCGGACCCCAGGATCGTTTGAATAAGAATGGTGACAACCTGCCCAATGTCATCCAGTATCTGAAGGAAAACCATACGGAAAGGCTGGAGCAGATATTTGCCATACTCAGGAAGCGAATTCCTCGCCTGGAACGGGTGGATGCCGATCTGATGCCGGATGGACGATTGCTCCTTCAGATCAAGGATGCCCCGTTCGAAAAACCGGTACTTTCAAAGTTTGCATCTGATGGCACAATGAAAATGCTGGCCTATTTAACGGTACTTTATGACCCTGAGCCCCCTCAATTTGTAGGGATCGAAGAACCTGAGAATTTCCTTCACCCCCGACTGCTGCCTGAACTGGCAGAGGAGTGCAGGGCTGCTTCTGAAAAAACGCAGCTTCTAGTTACCAGCCATTCTCCCTTCTTCCTTAATGCAATGAGAGCTGAAGAGGTGCGGGTTCTTTACCGGGATGAGCAAGGCTTCACCCATGCTGTTAAAGCATCGGAGATACAGGGAATTCCTGAAATGCTTCAAGCCGGTGCAAGCCTTGGCCACCTCTGGATGGAAGGTCATTTTGGCTTTGGTGATCCCCTTATCAACTTCGGTGCCCCCAGGAAAAAGAAGCGGAAGGGGGACAAGTGATGCTGGAAAAACTGCTTGTTTTTGTGGAAGAATATTCCATGGAAGCAGCATTGGAGCTTCTGCTTCCCAAAATGCTTGACGGAACAGATTATCAGATCATTTGTTTTCAATGCAAAGACGACCTCTTGAAACAACTGCCTGTACGACTGAAAGGTTATAGCATCATGGATGCCTGAGAATTGGTCTGTCCTTGTTCTGGTAGACAGAGATGATGATTGTTCGGTTCTTAAACACAAACTGGAACAAGCAGCCATCCGTTCTGGTTTTATAACCAAAAGAAGTGCAGCCTCCGGACAGCGTTTTAATATTACCAACCGTATTGTCATAGAAGAACTGAAAGCATGGTATTTTGGGGATTGGAACGCAGTCAAAGCCGCTTATCCAAAGGTTCCCGTTACGATTCCCCAAAAAGCTCCCTATTGCAATCCCGATGCAATAAGCGGTGGTACCTGGGAGGCCCTGGAACGTGTGCTGAAACAGGCCGGGTATTTTTCAACCGGTTTACGCAAGGCGGAATGTGCCCGGGAGATTGCCATGCTCATGGATATTCATCAAAACAGATCTGGCAGCTTCAATATTTTCCTTACTGCGATACAAGCCATTTCACGCGGAAATCTTACGTGAGGGCATGGACCTGAGGCCCACTATAAATGGAGCGGTGCATGAAATGCTGTGACAATAGCCTGAATTATTAAATTGATTGCTCGCTAATTGCTGCATGCTCAATTATGTAGGCAATTCAAAGGGCAATTTAAGGCATCTGAATAAGTACATCGACTCTGCCCAAAACAATCCCCTACCCACAGACAGGCCTTGCATGAAAACAGATCCGAATATCCGGAACAACCCATCGGAAGAAAAAGCCTCTCTTTCCCTCATTCAAACCCTATGCGTTGCAGGAACGGCATCGCTGGCCATTTTCATGGTGAATCTGGATGCCACGGTGGTGAATATCGTGCTGCCGGAAATCAGCAGCCTCTTTGGTATCCGTACATCAGAAGCTTCTATATTTGTTCTTTCCTACCTGCTGGCCCTCACGGGCACGGCCCTGATCTTTGGCCGTCTCAGCGACATGAAAGGACCGGAAAAAATCTTTTTTCTGGGATACGGGACCTTTGTGCTGGGTTCTCTTCTCTGTGCCTTTTCATGGAATGTCTGGTCCCTTGCCCTTTTCCGTTTTGTTCAGGGACTGGGCGGAGCCATGATCTTTGCCACCAATGCGGTGATTGTCATCCGCTACCTTCCGGAAAAAATCCGTGGGAGGGCCTTTGCCTTTAACGGTATGATGGCAGGTATCGGCTTTGCTCTGGGTTCCCCCGTGGGTGGCTTTCTTTCCCACCACTTTGACTGGCGCATGGTCTTTCTGGTGAATATTCCCGTGGGGCTGGCTGGTCTGTTTCTGGGCATGTACTGGCTGAAAAAACGGGAGCTTCCAGCTGTCCGGGGAAGCTTTGACAAAGCCGGTGCCATCACAAGTTTTCTCTGTCTCTGCTTTCTTGTCTTCTCCCTGCACTCATGGGAAGAATCCCTGTATCTTTCAACTGAAATTATCGGGGGACTTTCCATTGCCCTTGTGGCAGGGTTTCTTTTTGTAAGGTACCAGCAGAGATCCACCCATCCCCTCATGCCCCTTTCCCTTTTTCGCAATGGCCCCTTAAATTTTGCTCTGGCAGGAACGGCCTGTTACTACATTCTGCTGCAGGGGCTGGCCATTATATTCCCGTTTTATTTCATCGATGCCCGGGGCATGACGGCCTTTGCCACGGGAAATCTTCTGTTTATCAGCCCCATGATTTCCATGCTCATCACCCCCCTGGCGGGCTGGCTCTGTGACAGAATCGGCTCCCGGATTCCGGCCATGGGCGGAGCCGTTCTCTTTATTGCCGCCTGCATTTTTTTCCTTAACCTCACACCAGCCTCTTCCACAACCTGGCTGATGACCTGCCTTGTACTTTACGGGCTTGCCATGGGCTTTTACTGCGCCCCCATCCTCACCCTCACCATGTCCCACGCCAGACCGGAAACTTCCGGTGTTCTCTCCTCTGTTAAATCCGTTCTGCCATCCATTTTCGGTATGATCAGTGTGGGCATTTACGCCACCCTTTACAGCACCGGTGAAAGTGCCGGGGGGATCATGGAGCAGGCTGCTTCCCAACAGGGCTTTCACACCATTATATGGGTGAGCCTCGGTGTCAGCCTTTTTTGTTTTGCCGTTACCTTTTTAAGCAGGGATGGCAGTCCCCAGCCATAAAAATCCTGCTCCCTTTTTCCATTCTTTCCGCCAGCCCTTTTTCCTATGGAAGAAGGGTTGGCTCCCTCACAAAAAACAAACAAAAACCATATTTCATCCTGACAATCTCTGCGTAAGGTGCCTTCCGATACTGGCGGAGAAAAGCGGACAAACAGTCTGTCCCTTTTCTTGATGAAAAACCTTTTTATCGGAGTGTCCGGATGAAGTTCTGGGGAATAAAATCCTTTATGGTATGTTTGTTTGCGGCAGCTGGAATGATGGGTGTCTTTCTGCCTGCCACCGGAGTACATGCGGGTGAAATCACCGTGTATACCTCCTATGAGGAAGATGAGGCCGCAGCCTTTCTTGCCGCTGCCCGGCGGGATTTGCCGGATATCAAAGTGAATATGCTGCGTCTTTCCACAGGAGATCTCCATGCCCGCATGCTGGCGGAATCCGCCAATCCCCGCCACGATGTAATCTGGGGCTGGGCTGTAACCAACATGGTCGATCCCCGGATTCTTAACATGCTGGAACCCTACCAGCCGCAAGGCATTGAAAAGGTACCCGCACGGTTCAGGGATGCAAAGAACCGCTGGTTTGCCACCACAGGATACATGGCTGCTTTTTGCGTGAACAATGAAGTACTGAAACGCAGAAACCTGCCCATGCCCACCTCATGGGAAGATTTGCTGAAGCCCGAATTCAAGGGTGAAGTGGTCATGCCTAACCCTGCCAGCTCCGGTACCGGTTATCTTCAGATTGCCTCCATCCTGCAGATGAAGGGAGAGGAGAGAGGCTGGCGTTATCTGGAAGCTTTGGACAAAAATATTGCCCAGTATATCAAAAGCGGTTCCCGGCCCTGTAATGCGGCCAGTGCCGGTGAATTTGCCGTGGGTGCCTCCTTTGCCCTTCGGGCCATCAAAAACATTGATGAAGGATTTCCCATTACCATGGTCATTCCTTCAGAAGGTGCCGGCAATGAGCTGGAAGCCACAGGGCTCATGAAATCCTCCCGCAACAAGAAGGATGCAAAGCGTTTCATTGACTGGGCACTTTCTGCCAATGCGGTAAATGAATACTATAAGTGGAAAGAAATCGTTACCGTAAGTGGTGGCACCATGCCAAAGAACTTTGTGGCAGCCGGTCTTCCCGAAGACATCGGTTCCGTGATGGTGGACATGGATTTTGACTGGTCTGCGACAAACAGGGACCGGATTCTCAATACCTGGCAGCAGCGGCTGGAACGCTAGAAAAATCAGAGCTGTACGGGCTTTTTGCCTGTGCAGCTTCTTTGTTTTGCGATGGAAGGGATAAGCATGTCTTTGGAAATACGGAAAATAAGCAAGTTCTTCGGGGGGATGAAGGCGCTGGATGGCGTATCCTTACGCGTTGAAACAGGAGAAATGATCTGTTTTCTTGGCCCTTCTGGCTGCGGCAAAACAACCCTGTTGAGAATAATAGCAGGCCTTGAATCTGCCGATGGGGGCAGCATATATCTGGATGGCAGGGATTTATCATCGTTCCCTGCAAGGAAGCGCAATTTTGGTGTGGTATTTCAGTCCTACTCCCTTTTTCCCAATTTAAGCGTTGCCGCCAATGTGGCTTACGGTCTTGAGTGTCGCAGGTGGCCGGGGGCGAAAATCAGAACAAGGGTGGAGGAAATGCTTGCCCTTGTGCACCTTGGGGACCATGCCCGTAAACTTCCCCACCAGCTTTCGGGCGGTCAGCAGCAGCGGGTGGCTCTGGCAAGGGCGCTTGCGCCGGAACCTTCCCTTCTGCTTCTGGATGAACCCCTTTCCGCACTGGATGCACAGGTAAGGGAAGAGCTGCAGGAAGAAATACGGCGGGTGCAGCAGCATCTGAAAATCACCAGCATCATGGTAACCCATGATCAGGAGGAAGCCCTTTCCATGGCCGACAGGGTAATGGTGATGAAAGACGGCAGGGTGATGCAGACGGGAACTCCCATGGACATTTACAGAAAACCGGAAAACTCCTTTGTGGCGCAGTTTATCGGCAAAATGAATGTTCTTCCTGCCCAGAAGGAAATACCCGTTCAAAGCCATGTGGCTGCAGAGGGCAGCAGGCCAAGGGTCATTGGGATTCGTCCCGAAGATGTGCAGATTGCCTGCTGCAGCAGGGAAGAAGGCACTTTCAACGGTGTTGTGGATCAGGTGGTAAGGCTGGGTAACCTTACCCGCGTGAGCCTGCGGGTGGGAAATATTATGGGTGGGGAGAATGATTTTACGATTGTATCGGAATTGCAGGGCATGGGGGATGGACTGGAAGTGGGTGCCAGCCTGCCGCTCTGCGTTCAGCCGGAAAATGTGAGGGTACTGGAATGGCATTGATTCGACAGGAAGAAGAACCTTCCCCAAGACTGTTTCCCCGCAGGATGTTGATGATGATTACCCCTGCTGTTTTTGTACAGAAAATGAAACAGATGGATGGAGAAGCTCTGCTCAAGGGACTGATGCCTCTGCTGGTGGCGCTGCCCCTTGTTCTTTTTGTACTTTACCCCATGGTGCATATCCTTGGCCGCAGTTTTCAGACTCCCGAGGGCACGGGTTTTGGCAACTATATTTCCGTTATGGGAACATCACGTTTTTTGGGTCTTGTGTACAACAGTTTTGCCGTTACCCTGATGACAACGGGAATTACCCTCATTCTGGCCTATATCTATGCCTATGCCATACAGAGAACCCGTATTCCCTTTAAAAATTTTTTCCGACTTCTTGCCCTGATTCCGGTGTTTGCTCCCTCTCTGGTTCAGGCCCAGGGGCTGGTTCTTCTGCTGGGCCGCAATGGCCTGATCAACCGCACCTTTGGCACGGATTTTTCCATTTACGGATACTGGGGAATTGTCATTGCCAGTGTTCTCTATGTGTTTCCCTATGCCTTTCTCATTTTTTCCGCCTCCCTTGCCATGGCGGATAACCGCCTTTACGAATCCTCCCGCATTCTGGGGGCAGGCAGTGTCAGAACCTTTCTGAAAGTAACCCTGCCTTCCACCCGCTTTGCCGTCATGGCATCGGGATTTGTGGTGTTCACTCTGGTAATGACGGATTTCGGCAATCCCATGGTTATTGGCGGAGATTACAGTGTACTGGCAACGGAAGTATATAATCAGGTGATAGGACAGGCAAACTTTGAGCTGGGCGCGGTCATCGGCATGATTCTGCTGCTGCCCGTGGCACTGGCTGTTGGACTGGAAAAGTGGCTGACACGAGGTGGAAATATGGAGATCTCCGACCGTGCCCAGCCCTTACAGATTCAGCCCCATCTTCCAAGGGATCTTGCCTTTGGCAGCTTTGTTCTTCCCATGGCATCTGTCATTCTCGCAGTGGTGGGTGTGGTGATTTTTGCAAGCTTTACCCATCTGTGGCCCTATCGCATGGAGTTTTCCCTGCGTCACTACAATTTTGATGTGCAAAATGGCATGGCTCCCCTGTGGAACAGTATTTATATCGGGCTGATGGCAGCCGGTACCGGTGTGATTGTTGCGGGTCTGGGTGCATGGGTTACGGAACGCTGCCGCACATTCATGGACGGACCTTTGTATTTTCTCTGCATTGCACCCGCAGCCATTCCCGGCATGGTGCTGGGCCTTGGCTATGTGCTGGCCTTTAACCATCCTTCCAGTCCCGTTTCCATGCTCTATGGTTCTCTTCTGCTTTTAGCCATTTGTAATGTTTATCATTACCATGCCCAGGGTTTTCTCATCGCTTCCACCAGCATGAAACAGATAGCAGGAACCTATGATGAGGCTTCCGCCGTTCTGGGCGGGTCTTTCATAAGGACCCTGCGCAGAATCACCCTGCCCCTGATGTGGCCCACCCTTGTGGGGGTGGCGGTGTTTTTCTTCATGCGAAGCATGGTGACCCTCAGTGCGGTGATTTTTCTCCTAACGTCTTCCACGCAGGTGGCGGCCGTTTCTGTTCTGATGCTGGAAGATCGGGGTGCTGTGAATCAGGCGGCCGCATTTTCCGTATGCATCATGGCTGTAGTGGTGGGTGTGCTGCTGGTGGCAAGGCTTCTGCTCAATGCCTTCGGATACAGACATGTCTCTTTGATTCGGTAGGGCCGTATGGCATTTTGACATGAAACTGACCGCAGGCAGACAGAGGTATAGGCATCCGGTTGAGAAAAGCCGGGGTTGTGGATTCAGAATAAGACGACAGAAAACGATGCAGGCGAACCCTCTGCAGGGCGGTACCGCAATCTGCTTGTGGCCTGCCGGGGGGACGGATAAGCAGCTCGTTGGTTTTTTTCAGGTGAAAAAAGAGTCCTCGTGCAGACACAGAAGAATGCATATTCCGGGCAGACCTGTCACGGCAAGAAAGACAAGACTTCTTACGCGGCTGGATGAAGGCCGGTTCCGGTTGAGCACCAGATACAGGAGCATGGCAAGAACGATGCCTGCAAGGGAGCCGACACCGCCCGTATGCAACTGTAGTGTGGCCTGATTCTGCCATGGGCTTTCAAGGCTCAGGACGAGGGGGAAAAGAAAGTCCTTTATGTGCCGGACACTATTGTTTTCATGGGAAAAGGGTAGCGTGAAGGAGTGAATGGGCTGATAAGCCCTGTCCATGGCTGTGGCATGAACCTTTTTTCCCTCCGTGAGGATAAGGGTGCGGTAAAGGGGATTGACGAGAAGTTTTATGTTCATACGATCCGGGTCGTAGCCGGCGGAGGGCAGCGGAATCAGTTCATAGTTATGCCAGGTTATGAGAAAAATTCCGCCTTCTTTTGTAATCAGAAGGCCGTAGAACTCCCGCCTTTGGTTTTCGGAGATAATGATATCCAGAATGTCCATATCGGGTGGAATGGCGGTTTTGCGGATGTGCGGTTGATCCAACACCCTGCGGATGTGAAATACCTGTTCTTTGCTGTCTTGCACAAAGTAGCCCTCATCAAAGGGCTTAAGATTGGTGGGGTTACCACTGATCAGGGTGGCGGGAAAGACAAAACCCTCTGCCTTCAGGTTTTCCGTAAAACGATGGGAGAGAGTCTCGTCTTTGCGGTTTGTGTCTGCATGGATGAACTCCATGCCATTTTTTGTAAAGCGGAATACATCTTCGGGAAAGGGAAGCATGGTTACCGCAGGATTGTTGTTGAAGAGAGGATAGATGGGTATCTGCGGGTATCTGCCTCTTATATCTCTGGCCTTAATCTCAAAGGACTGACGGTGTGTCCGTACGGCTTCACTGTCAAAAACCGTTCCTGCAAGCTTCAGGGGTTCTTCATTTCTCAGTTCGTAATTTCGAAAATAGACAAAGGGAAGAAGATCTTCCCATTCCTGACGGCTGAATTCCCTGCCGCTTTCATCTGCGTACAGGAACTGATGACTGCCAAGGGACTTTTGATAGACAAAGTTCTTTTGCACCGGACTGAAAAAAACAAGAGGTTCTTCGTGTCTGGGAGTCCATACTTTATCAAACAAGGCAGGCAGTACGGAAAAGGTGGCGATCACAGCTATGATCAGGGTACTCCAGCGGGAGATGTGGTTCAAAGGCATCATGCACCTCCCTGACGGAATCGGCGGCAGGCATCAAAGATACCCGGAAGAGCCAGGACTGAAAGCATAAAAAGGAAGGGAAGAACCGGGGAAAGCCAGTTATAACCGCTGCCGGTGAAGTGGACTGCCGTAAGGCTTGCGAAAACAAAGGCATGAAAAATCCTGCGGGACGGGGAAGGTTCAAGGAGAAGGTGCACTCCACCGAGATAGGCAAGAAACCCGGCACATATCCAAGGAAGAAGGGTGGGAACGGATGCCCGGGCTACTTCTGCCGGGAAATAGTTGAAGAGGAGAATGCCTGTGAGTAGTATGTCCAGACCCGTAATGGCAGCGAGATGAAGGATGCCTGCAAGCAGGCTGAGAAAAAGCATGCGGTTTTGATTCATGGGAAGATGAAGAGAAATCCGCATTCTGCGGCCGGAAACTTCCGGCAGAAACTGGGCTGTGGCCAGCACAAGTCCTGTTATCAGAGGGAGATATCGCAGGGGTTCATAAAACAGGGTATGCAGGTGGATGGCCTGATACCAGACCATTTCCGCATGTTCCATGTGAATGATCTGCCGGATATCCAGGAATATTTTCATGCATACGCCAAGATTAACCAGAAGGGCAGCCGTAAAATACCAGCGGAGCTTGAGCCATTCCTTCATAAAAAGGGATTGCCACATGTCAGTATTTTCCCATCAGTCCGATGAACCCGTCTTCCAGGCTCATGGGGACCTGTTTCAGATCCAGAGGGCGGATGCCGAGACCGGCCAGATGCCCGGCCAGTTCTTCTCTGTCACCATAGGAGTAAAGGGTAGTTATGTTCCCCCTCTGTTCCATGCCGGTGATGAGGGTGTCTTCGCGGATATTCTGCCCGTTTTCAGCTGTGAAGGTGAATTTTTTGAAGGCAGTCATGAATTCCTTGAGCGATGTTTTCATGATGCGGCCCTTATCCAGAAAGAGCAGGGTGTCTACCAGCTGTTCCAGATCCTGAACAATATGACTGGTTACAAAAACCGTTTTGTCACCGGAAGCCACAAAATCGTGGAGAACATCCAGAAACAGGCGGCGGTAACCCGCATCCAGTCCCATGCTGTAATCATCCAGAATGAGCAGGTCGGGATTTTGGGCCATGATTACTCCCAGTACCACCTGGGACCTTTGTCCACAGGACATCTGGCTGACTTTATGACTGGGCGAAAGGCCCATCCGGCTCACAAGATCATGGAAGATTTCCCCGTTCCAGTCCGGGTACCAGGCCCGGAAAAATTTTTCAGTCTGGGTGATGGTCATGAATTCATAGGCCTGATGGCCTTCATGGAGCAGACCCACACGCTTTCGTAAGGCAGGAGAAAGGCTGTGGGAATTTTCTCCCAGTACCAGACAGCGGCCTGAACCGGGTTTGAGAAAACCCATGAGTATGTTCACAAGGGTGGTTTTGCCCTGACCGTTTTTACCCAGAAGACCGCATACGGACCCCGTGGGAACGGAAAAGCAGAGATCCTCATAAACGGTTTTGCCATTATAGCGGTGGCAGAGATGGCTGACTTCGATGGCGTTCATTATCGGGAAATCTGCCTTCCGGGCACGGTGACCCGGTGGTCGGCACCGGCGTCAAAGACTACCACAAAGGGTGTGCGTGGCTTGGTAAATGTAAACGCGGAGTCTTCTCCCATGCGGCCCTGCATCAGAATCCGGCTGTCCGTGGATTCTACACGCATGGACACACCCGAAGCGGAAGAACCATCGGAAAAACCACCCTGGCATGTGATGGTATTATCTCCATTATCGTTGCACAGTACCATGGCCCTGTGGGCATGGGCCGGAAGAGCAGAGGTAAGCAGCAGAGCTGTTAGAATAAAACGTTTAGCAATCATGGTTGATGGTCCTTTGCGGAAGATTCCTGTGCGGGTGGATTGCCATCAATCAGTGAATAGGGAAGAATAGTAAGTTAGTCAATATAATTTTTGCCAATCCAAAAAAAGACTGGCATGGCAGGGCTTTGGAAAGAAGAAGGGAAGACAACGAATGTCTTCCCTTCTTCTTTGCTGCCGGAGCTTATCAGATCATACGTGAAAAAATCTGGAAAAGAAAAACCGATGCAGCAAAGGCAAGGGCTGTGTTGAATACCATACTGAAGGTGGCCCACTTCCAGCTGGATTCCTTTGCAATGGCCACAATGGTGACAAAGCAGGGACTGTACAGCATGACGAAAGCAATCAGGGCTATGGCCGTGGCCACTGTCCATGAAGGATCGGAAGCCAGACGCTGGGCCAGCCCCTGGGAATCTTCTGGGTCCACTTCGCCCATGGAATAGGCCGTTCCCATGGTGGCAATGATGACTTCTTTGGCTGCAAAACCACCGATGAGGGCAATGTTGGTTTTCCAGTCAAAACCGGCAAGGCTGGAAATGGGTTCCAGCGCCGTTCCCACGCGGCCGGCCAGGGAGTGGCGAAGAGCTGCCTGGCCTTCTGCATTATCAATGAGAAGAAGCTGTGCCTCGCTGTCCGGAAGTCCGACTACGGCCATCCGCTCCCTTTCAAAGGCTTCGGTACGGTTTTCGGGAAGTCCGGGAAAGGTCATGGACACCCAGATGAGAATGGCAATGGCCAGGATAACCGTACCTGCTTTTTTGATGTACTGCCAGGCCCTTTCCCAGGTATGCAGCAGCACTCCATGGAGGGTGGGCATACGGTAGGGAGGCAGCTCCATGACAAAGGGGGTGGCCTCTCCCCGTATGAGGGTGGATCGGAGCAGTCTGGCCACCAGAAGGGCGGCGGCCCATGAAGAAAGGGTGATCCAGAACATGGCCTGTGCGGCATAGTCACCGAAGAATGCAGCGCTGAGCAGAAGAAATACCGGAACTTTGGCACCACAGCTCATGAAAGGGGCCGTCAGCAGGGTTGCCAGCCGTTCTTTGGGACTGCGCAGGGTCCGGGCGGCCATGACACCCGGAACGGCACATCCTCCGGGAATTCCGCCGGAAATGACAAAGGGCATGACCGAAGCACCATGGAGACCGAAAATACGAAAAATACGGTCCAGCATGTAGGCCATGCGGGCCATGTATCCGGCGTCCTCCAGAAAAGTAACAAGGAGAAACATGACAAGAATCAGAGGCACAAAACCCATGACAGCACCCACACCATCAATGATGCCGGAAACAATGAGAGACTGCAGAAGTCCCGGAGAGATCAAAGCGGAAGCCATATCTCCCATCCACCCGAAAAGGGCTTCCACCCATCCCATGGGAATTTCCCCAATGGCAAAGGTGGCTTCAAACAACAGGTAAAAGACCATCAGCATGATCAGGGGGCCGCCGAGCTGGTGGGTAAGCACCCGGTCAATTTTTTCGGACGTTCGCAGACGGTTCTCCATGCTGTCTTCCCCTCGCTGAACCACTTCTCTGGTGATGGAGGTGATGAAGCCGTAGCGGTATCCGGCAATAATGGAGTCCGCATGGGTTCTGAGGGTTTTTTGGCAATGATCATCAAGGCTTGCTGTTATTCCCTGCAGTTTTGAAGCCAGTTCCTGACTGGTATCGCATAAACTGCGGATTTCAGGATCTCCTTCGATATAGCGGAGTGCCAGCCATCGGCAGGGGTAGAGATCCTTGAGTCTGGTCTGGGTCTCAAGGATTTCCGTCATTTTTTTGAGCACGGGATCCACATCCGGACCGTAGGAAATTTCCAGGGGCTGCCAGTTGCCTTTTCGTTTTCCGGCAAGCTGAACAGCGGCATCGAGAAGGGCCTCTTTACCCTCCCCTCTGCGTGCCACCGTTTCCACTACCGGTACTCCGAGAAGATGAGAAAGTTGAGGGGTATTGATCCGGCGGCCCTGCTTCTGGACCTCATCCATCATGTTCAGAGCCAGAACCAGCGGAACGCCCAGCTCCAGAAACTGTACCGCCAGATAGAGGTTGCGATCAAGGTTGGTGGCGTCCACCACATCAATTACCGCAGAGGGACGCTCCTGTACCAGAACATTGCGGGCTACCCTTTCCTCATCGGACCAGGATGTGAGGGAATAGGTACCGGGAAGGTCCACAACCCGGATACGTGTTTCTCCGTGGAGCACATCTCCTTCCCGTTTTTCCACCGTAACGCCCGGGTAGTTTCCCACCCGTTGACGGGAGCCGGTGAGGGCATTGAAGAGGGTGGTTTTCCCCGCATTGGGATTTCCTCCAAGGGCAATGACTGTGGGCTTCATGGGCGTTCCTCCACCCGAATCCAGTCCGCTTCATTGTTGCGCAGGGTGAGGGTAAAATCTCCTATGCGCAGAGCCACAGGATCTTTCAGGGGGGCACGACCCGTAATCCGGATTTTTGCTCCGGGAACAAGGCCCATCTCGCGAAGTTTTCGGCCCAGCTCTCCTTCGGCAAGGACCTCATGGATGAAGGCGGTTTCGTTGACACGCATGCGGCGCATGGGTTTGATGGTCATGATACGATCCTTCGGTATGTCAGAAAAGGATAATGTGAAATGGGGGCAGCTTCTGTTCCGGTATCGGTTTGTCCGGTTACAATCTGCCGGAGATCTGGGGGTTCTAAGCCCGGGATCCGGGTATGTCAATCTTTTTCACGGTGCGGGGATACTGGCAGCAATCTTCTGGATTATCAGCAGGGTGGGGGGAGGAAATGTATGCTCATGGGCCGGATCTGCATTGCCTGGGAAGGGCTTCTCTGCTATGAATGATGCATTATCACCTAGTCTATGCAGCAGGGCATACAAGCAGCAAATTTTACGCTTGGTAAGGATTATTCCTGCGCAAGGCAGGCATAGGTCGTCCGTTTACCACGGAATCTTATGGCTGGAGAATCCTGGCCTGCGCGGAAGGGCGGCGTCGGAAGATGGCGGTTGTTTAAGCTGATATGGTTTGTGGCACCTGCGCTGGCTTTCGCTGTGCTGAACAGCAACGCACGGGCACAGCGGTGTTTTGTCTTGGAGTAAGCTGTTCTTACAAATAGTGAAAAGGCTTTTTCATCATTCTGCCATTTATCAGAAAGGGATGCCATGATACAGCCCATTGCTTCTTTTTTAAAGATTCTGAATTCAGAAGCTTCGCCTGCGCAGATCAGTCTTGCCTTGTGTTTTGCCATGGTTGCCGGATTTATTCCGTTTTTCAATCCTTTTACCCTCTGCGTGCTGTTTGTGGTGCTTGTATTGAGGGTTAATCTTTCGGCCTTTTTGCTGGGATGGGGCTTTTGTACGGTTCTGGCCTTTGTAATGGATCCTTTGTTTCATAGTCTGGGGCTCGTTCTGCTTTCCTTCACTGGACTGGAAGCCTTATGGACCAGTCTTTACAATATCCCGCTTATAAGGCTGACCCATTTTAACAATACGGTTATGATGGGCAGTCTGGTGGTATCCTTTCTGCTTTTTATTCCTCTTTTTTTTATGCTTCAGTTCCTTATCGGAAAATACCGAGGTCACTTCATGGGCTGGATTCAGAAGACCCGTATGGCTCAGATCATCAAGGGGACCAAAGTTTTTATGGCTTATAGGGCACTTCGCTGAAAGGGAGGAAAACAATGACAAAGTGGATCCGCTGGCCAGGCCTTGTGGCTTTTCTGGTGATAACCGGTCTTCTTGTGGCGGGAACGGTTTTGTTTTCCGGCCCTCTCATTGCAAAGGGAGTGGAGTTGGCAGGTACCCGGATTGTGGGGGCAAGGGTGGACGTGGCCAGTGCAAGGCCTGGTCTGTTTCCTCTGGGACTCAGGCTCTCTGGCATTGAAGTGACGGATCCGAATGAGCCCATGACCAATGCCATTGAGATTGCTGGCATCCGTATGAAAATGGACGCAAGTGCACTGATGCTTGGCAAGGTAGATGTGAGAGAAATGGCTGTGGAAGGTATCCGCATGGGAACACCACGCAGGGTATCCGGTGCCCTGCCTGAGAAAAAGAAAGAGGAGAAGAAAAAAATGACCGTTCCTTCGGTCATGGACCGTCTCCCCATGCCGTCTATGGAAATTCCCGATGTGTCTGTCATTCTGGAGCGGGCGTCCCTTGGATCTCTGGAAGAAGCGGACAGGCTGGAAAGAACTCTGCGGGAAGAATATGAAAGATTTGAGCAAAGGCTCCGAAACCTGCCCGATGCCGATGACTTTGCGGCCTACAGAACGCGCATTGAAGATCTCAGAAAGGGAGGGGGACTTGCCGGTGTTTTGGCAGGGGCAAGGGAGCTGCGGGAGATCAAGGTCGATGTGGACAAAGATATGCTGGCCTTGCGCCGTGCCAGACAGGAAATGGAAGAGAGCGTCGCTGACCTGCGCAGGCGGATCCGATCCTTGAAAAATATGGCCACAAATGATGTACATGAGCTTGTGAGTCGTTACGGAATTTCCAGTGAAGGACTCAGCAACATGACAGGGCTCCTGTTGGGACCCGAGTGGGAAGCCCATCTGAGGAAGGGGCTTGGTCTGTACCGACGGGTGGAGCCTTTGCTTAGCAGGGCTCGTGAACGGGAAAAGAAGCCGGAACCGGAGAAACCTATGCGGAGAGAAGGCACAGACATTGTGTTTGCCGAAAGTCCTCTCCGGCCGGATTTTTTGATCCGGAGAGCCACGCTTTCCCTTGAAATTCCTGCGGGCAGCCTGAAAGGAAGTCTCCGCAATGCAACGGCACAGCAGCCCATGGTGGGAAGTCCCATGGAGCTGGATTTCAAGGGTGATCAGCTTTCCGGTCTGGAAAGTATCGGGGTGCAGCTTGTGTTTGACCGCGTGACTCCGCAAGTCCCTGCAGATCATTTCTGGCTGGGAGGAAAAGGTTGGCAGCCCGGTGCCATGGGTAGCGGTGATCTTACTTTTCTCGCAGACAGAGCTGATTTTACATTGGATTTGCAAAACCGAAGCGGAGTTTTGAAGGGCAGGGTAGAACTGGATTTCAGCGGAGTGAGTTGGGAGATGGCAGATTCCGGGGACAGTGTACGGGCTGCTGTGGCTTCAGGCCTGAGAGGAGTGGATCGTATTGCTGTGGAAGCGGATTTGACCGGAACCCTTGAAAAACCCAAGCTCAGGATCTCTTCCAGTCTGGACACTGTTGTGAGGGAGGCTGTTACCAGAGCTGCCAGAGAAGCAACGGAAGCTCTGCGTATCCGTCTGACTGAAGAGGTGCAGGCCCAGACGGATGAACGGATCCGGGAACTGGAAAGGCAGCTTGGTGGGGTGGCAGGCCTGAGACAGATACTGGATGAACGTCTGAACCTTGCAGGACGGCTGAATATCTGAACCGGGTCCGATTCTATTCTCCTTTTGCAATACTTTGGGCTGCATGGTGTGCCGTCAGAATGGCTCCCCCCAGAAACGTGCCTTCCAGTGCCCCCCTGCCATGCATGTTGCCACCGCCGAAGCCGGCGGTTTCACCTGCTGCAAAGAGGCCGGGTATGGGTTTGTCGTGCATATCCAGTACCCGGCTGTTCAGATCTGTCCGGATGCCGCCAAGGGATTTTCGGGTGAGGATGAAGGTGCGGATGGCCATAAGAGGGCCTGCCGCAGGATCGAGAATCTGTTGGAAACGGCAGGTGCGCATCCGGTCACCCCGGTATTTTCGGGTGATGGCAATGCGCCTGAGCTGATCATCCGTAAAAAAGGATGGCCCCCACTCAATTTGACGGTCATAGGCCCGTACGGAATTTTCCATGGCTTTCATATGGATGGGAACTTCCGGTACTTTCTGCTGCATCTTTCGGCCAAGTTCCGTCAGGGTGGGGGCTGTAATGATCTCATCGGATTCCCGGATGAGCCGGTCTGTGAGTTCTCTGTTGCCGAACAGCAGTTCCCGGATCATGCGGAAAAATTTTCTGTAACGGAAAGCCGTCATATAATCACAGCCCGATACGGCCAGCTCCCGCAGGGCGATCTTCCGGTTGAGAAGCAGCCATGAAAAGGGTTCTTCCTCCCGGCACAGTCGTTCGACAAGATAGGCCGTATCCGTATAGCCCATCAGGGGCAGGGGGCCGATGCGTTCTCCTTTGGCGTTGAGCCAGAGGGCCGATCGTGGTGGTACAAGGCTTAATCCCTGATTTTCCACAAGGCTTTTCGGGTAGGGAATGCCTGCCGCATAGTGCCACTGCCGGTCCGGATGATCCAGTCGGGCACCGACGGCTGTTGCGGCATCATGGATGCGTCCGTCCGCAAAACGATGACTACCGTTGAGAAGTCTGGAAGGGATAGTATGCAGATGAGAGGGCCAGTGTTGGCGGACCCGTGATAAATTTCCCCCGCAGAGGCCGCCGGCGGCGAGTACAATTCTGTCCGCATGGGCTTCAAAGGGGCGGCTCGTCGTTTCCATATGGCCTGTGCAGCCAGCAATCTGACCATCGTGCATGAGAAGATTTTCCACGCGATGACCGAATCGGAAGCGGAGATTACGGCGGTGGGGGTGGGTATCCAGTGCCTTGATAAGGCATTCGATAATGCGGTAACCCGTTCCCCAGGCGATGTGCCATCTGGGCAGGGAGTTGGCTGTATGCAGCATGCCCCGTTCCGGCCAGTTGACAACGGGCAGAAAGCGGATGCCAAGTTCCGTAAGGAAAGAGTAGATATCCCTTTCTGAATGTTCCACGTAGCGCTTGGCCCAGGCTCTGGACCATTTTTCCTCCCTGCGGAAACGGGCAACCCGTTTCCAGTCTTCCCATGCAATTTCTGGCGTATCCGGGATTCCCATGCGTTTTTGGAGGGGGGTGTCCACGGCACAGATGCCACCGAAGGATTCCTTGGCAAGTCCTCCCATTTTTTCTTCCCTGTCTCTGTCCAGAATGAGAAGAGAAAGGCCACTGTCCAGAAGCTTGAGTGCTGTAACCAGTCCGGCGATGCCTCCGCCGATAATGATCACGTCTGTCTGATAGGAAGGTGCCGGAGCAAACATAAAGCGAGTCCTTGGTACGGTTGGAAGGAATCAGTCTGGCATACCGGCCGGATGCGGCGAAAGACCGATATCCCTTGAACTGGAAATATCATGACAAGGTCCGTATGTCTCTTTGTGGACTGACAATTTTGAAAAAAGGGACTTTTCATGAAGAAAAATAAGGATATGGTTCACGCTGCCCCATTGCTGTGCTATTGTCAACCGGTTTTGAGGGAAGAACGGCCCGTCTTCTGCAGGCGGGCCGTGGCGTATGGGCAAGCAAAAAGGCGGGAGCGATGTGGGAAACGGTTTTTATCAATTACAGAACCCTTGTTCAGCGGGTGGAAGAAAAACTCGGTGAAATCCGTTCCGGCGTGGGAGATTCGATGGCCTGCCGGAAAGGTTGTGATGGTTGCTGTCGGCATATTTCCATCTTTATGGTAGAGGCCTGCTGGCTGGTTCTGGCCCTTGAGGCCCTTACCGGGCCTGAAAGAAGCCGAATCCGGGAACGGGCCCGGCATGCGGATCCCGAAGGATGCTGCCCGTTGCTGGAAGAGGGCTGCTGTGTTTTGTATGCAGCCCGGCCCCTGATCTGCCGGACCCATGGCTATCCCATACTGGTTGAAGAGGGGGGGGATGCTTTTCTCGATTGTTGCCCTCTGAATTTCACGGACAATCTTGCGGAGATGCTTCCTTTTTCCCTTTCCCTTGATTCTCTGAACCGTATGCTCTCGGCCGTACATACCCTTTTTATGAAGGAAAGCCCCATGGTAGATCGCGCTGTACCGGACAGAATGAGTATTGCCGAAGCTTTGCTTATGGATTGGGAATCATGGACTTGCGGAAGCATGCAGCGTTAATGTTATTGTTTTTTATAGAAAAAGTGAGATCCTATGCAGGTTCTTCCGTGTGTGGGAAAGCTTGCTGCCTGCTGAAGGGAAGGAGTCAATGAAAAAGGAAGTTGTCGTAAGTGAGAAGGGGGCCGGAGCCCTACATCGCCGTCACCCATGGGTATTTTCCGGTGCCATCCGTGAGGTAAGGGGTTATCCTGCCCTGGGTGATACGGTGGACATTATTGATGAAAAAAATAACTGGCTTGCCAGCGGAGCCTACTCACCTTCCTCCCGCATTCGGGTCCGGGTGTGGACCTTTAGCCCTTCGGAAAAAGTGGATGCGAATTTTTTTGTCCAGAGAATCCAGTCGGCTGCCATGGTACGGGCTGGTCTGTATCCCAATGGTTCCGTAACGGCTCTCAGGCTGGTGGCCGGTGAGGCGGACGGGCTGCCTGGCCTGATTGTGGATCGCTATGACAGGGTGGCTGTCTGTCAGTTTCAGTCCGCTGGGGTGGAGCGATGGAAAGGTGCCATTGTGGAGGCACTGGCACGGCTTCCCGGTATTGAGAGTGTCTATGAACGATCCGATGCTTCTGTGCGGAAAAAAGAAGGGCTGTCTTTACAGACCGGCCTGTTGTATGGACCGGAACCGCCAGAAATGATGGATATTCAGGAAGGGCGCGTTCGCTTCCGTATAGATATCCGTTCCGGCCATAAAACCGGCTTCTATCTGGACCAGAGGGAGAGCCGGGCAAGGGTGATGGGCTGCAGTAACGGCATGCGGGTTCTCAATGCCTTTTCCTATACAGGCGGCTTCGGCATTGCCGCACTGGTGGGCGGTGCATGTTCCGTTGTCAATATGGATACCTCCCGGCCGTCTCTGGATATGGCCGAAGTCAATGCCCGTCTGAACGGGTGCTGTCCGGACAGGATGGAAAATGTGGAGGGAAACGCTTTTCAGCTTTTGAGGGGCTTTCGCAGTGATGGACGTCTTTTTGACCTTGTGGTTCTGGATCCTCCTAAATTCGCTGAATCCAGAATACAGCTGCCGAAGGCGGCCAGAGGATACAAGGATATCAATATGCTGGGTATGCAGGTGCTGGCTCCGGGTGGCCTCCTGTTCACTTATTCCTGTTCCGGTGCCATGGAGCAGGATCTGTTTCAGAAGATTGTAGCGGATGCCGCCCTGGATGCAGGTCGGCAGGGACGGATTCTGAGAAGAATGGAACAGGGTCCGGATCACCCCGTTTCTTTGAATTTTCCCGAAGGAAACTACCTGAAAGGTTTGATGATACAGATGGATTAGCTTCGGGTTTTCCTGTCTGTCATGGGAGATATGCTGCGGTGGTGTCTGTGGCATGCCCGCGGGACTGGCCAGGAAGCGCCGGATGGAATGTCGAAAAATGCCTTGACCATTTTCATAAGGATACCGCTATGGAACAGATTTGTGCTTTGGGTGTGCTGGATGGCCGTTATCGCAGGCTTACGGAAGATCTCCGGGATATTTTTTCTGAATATGGACTGATCCGGCACCGGCTGGTCGTAGAACTGCGCTGGCTGCGTTTTCTTGTGGAACACCTGAAGATTGTGGATATTTCGGATGAAGATCTGGATCGCATCGAGGCCATTGGCTCCTCGTTCACGCCGGAAGAAGCTCTGAAGGTGAAAGCTATTGAGAAGACCACCAATCATGATGTGAAGGCCGTGGAATACTATATCAAGGAAAGGCTGGATGATCTGGGGCTCGGTGCTGTCCGGGAATGGACCCATTTTGCCTGTACGTCTGATGACATCAATAATACGGCCTATGCCCTGATGCTTCAGGCGGGCAGGGACTATATTCTGAATCAGGCACAGGAGGTTCTCACAGCCATTGAAACCCTTGCCCGGACGGGCCGCTGTGCGGCCATGATGAGCCGTACCCATGGTCAGCCTGCCACACCCACTACCATGGGTAAGGAGATGGTCAATTTTGCCTGGCGCATTCGCCAGGAAATGGAAAGCCTTTCCTCCGTTCGTATCGGAGCTAAAATGAATGGAGCTACGGGAAATTTCAATGCCCACATGGCCGCTTTTCCGGGGGTTGACTGGATTCGGGCTTCCGGTATTTTTCTTTCGCAGTATCTCGAGGTGAGTCCTGTTCTCTATTCAACACAAATTAACCCCAACCACAGTATCGCTCAGGTGCTGCATGCCATGGTACGCATGGCGGGTGTTCTGATGGATCTGGACCGGGACATGTGGGGATACATCAGCCTGGGGTATTTCCGCCAGCGTCTTAAAGAGGGAGAAGTGGGTTCGTCTACCATGCCTCATAAGGTGAATCCCATTGATTTTGAAAACGGTGAGGGAAACCTGGGCATAGCTATGGCCATGATGGAGCATATGGCAGCCAAGCTGTTGCAGAGTCGTTTTCAGAGAGATCTGACGGATTCCACGGTTTTGAGAAATATGGGAGCCCTTTTTGGTTATATGACCATAGGATGCAAGAATACTCTGAAAGGCCTGGGCAAGGTGGCTCTCGATCCAGATCGGCTGAGAGAGGATCTGGAAGCCAATCCTGAACTTCTTGCGGAACCTATTCAGACGGTGATGCGGGTGTATGGTGAAGAAAATCCCTACGAGAAACTGAAAGAGCTGACCCGGGGGCATCGAATTCAGCTGAAAGATTTTTCCCGTCTGATCGATTCCCTTGAAAAGGTTCCGGAAAAGGCGAAAGAGGAAATGCGGCAGTTGACTCCTGCCGGTTATACGGGGCTGGCCGTTTCTCTGGTGGATCATTATTTTGCGGAGTATGGTGGATAAAAAACAGCTTTTACTTCAATTCCGGGCCTCTTTTGCCGATACTGTTAAAAAAGTCTTTTTTACGGCAACCACTTATGGTTCGTAACGGAGGAATCCGATGAAAAAAAGCTGTCTTCCGGGGCTCATTCTGACAGGCCTTTTTCTGATGCAGGCCGTACCGGCCTTTTCCGAAGCTTTGAATACGCTGGTAGTGCTCAGGGATGGTACTCGTATTCAGTCTTCCGCCTATCATATCCCTGCGGATTATACGGAAGAAGGCCTGCTCAGACATGATTCGTCCGTTCGTGTGCGGGATCTTCAGCTGTCTGCTTTTCGTTTTACCAGAGAAGGGCAGCGTTTTTTTGTTCCTTTGGAAGAAGCCCGCCGCAAATTTGCCAGTGTGGAGCTGCTCAGTGTGCCCGGATCTTCTTCCCACGGCAGTCTTGTTATGAAGATTACTCCCATTCAGGGAGAGCCTTTTGATGTGCAGCAGGGTGCGCTCATACGCCATGTGGGGGATGAGTACCCGGCTTTTGAGATGGAAGTCGAAAAATATGTGGCTTCTGAAGATCGCTGGCAGCGGAACTATCTGGCCTGGAAGGATGTGAAGGAGATTCATTTTAAAAGACTGCAGCCCGTTGAGAAGGATGAAAAGCCGGAGGAAGAAGAGAGGGTCCTGGTGGGTACTCCTTTGACGGGGGATGGGCATTCCGTGGAAGTCCTGACGGAGCTGCTGCTGGCTATGGTACAGGCGGGTAGAAGTGGCGGTCGTTTGAGCTTTGATGTGCGATTTGATGTGAATGCGGCTACCCTGCGTCCGGATTCCCGGAACGTGCTGGACCGGCTGGGGGCTGCCCTTCGGGATCCCCGCCTTGCGGGAACCCGTTTTCGGCTGGGCGGACATGCGGATACCACGGGTCAGGCCGCTCATAACCTGAACCTGAGCCGCAGAAGGGCTGAATCCGTCCGCAGCTATCTGGTGCAGCAGGCCGGCATTGAAACCTATCGTCTGGAAGCATCCGGATATGGAGATACCCGGCCGGTGGCAACAAACCGTACGCCCGAGGGAAGGCAGTCTAACCGCAGGGTGGAGATTGAGTTTCTGCCGCCCGGCTAGCCGTATGTGACATCCGGGGAAGGGTCCGCCAAATATTATGATGCGGACCCGTATAAACAGCCGGTATTCACGCCGGAGGGGTATTTCACACGGAAGGTCAGCGGAAGCGGGCCATGGCCGAAAGATCGGATGGGTGGAGGTCTCCGTCCAGAATGCCTCCCACAAGCCCTTTGTCCGGCAACCAGAAGGCTTCCGCCATCCGTCCTCTTTCCCTGAGGCCTGCGAGGATGGCCCGGTTTTCTTCATTGGCGGGTGCCACAAGGCGTATCCGTCCGAAGTCTGAAAAATCGATGGAAGCAGCCTGAGGACTTATGGGAACGGCCATGACAGCCGTTGAGCTGTCTTTTTCCTGTATCAGGCGGAAGGCGTCACCGTCACTGAGGGTAAGCAGCAGACCCGGACCTTTTCCGGAAACCATGGGGGCTGTCGCGCTGCCTTCCAGCAGGAGAAGACTGCCATCGGGGCTTAGGATGGAAAGGCGGAGCAGTTCCTGTTCCTGAATCCATGGAAGAAGGAGACCCCGGGGGAGATAATATTTCTCATCACCCCGTTCTTCTCCCAGCCACAGGGCTGTTTTTCGGAACATGGACCGGAAGTTCCAGCCCAGATAGTGATCCTGAGCAAAGGCAAGGGAAAATCCGGCTCTGTGCAGCCATGTCAGGGGTTCTTCCTTGTGTTTTCCCCACATCTGGGCACGGCAGCGTGCAAGAAAAGCTGTGGCCTGATGCTGCCAGTTTTGGGCTGGCCGGGATTGATCCGCAGAGTAATCCATATAAAAACCCGGTTTGGTTGGGTGGTCAGGAGACCTGCCGAACGGAATGCAGGAAAGGAAGCCTCAAAATCAGTCAGGCAAGGTAAAGGGATAGCTGATCCCGTCGGGCACTGACCTGCTGAATGACCACTTCAATCTCGCTTTCCGGTTTCAGTTGTATGCCGGATGATACGGGTAGCATCCATTCCAGCATATAATCCATGAGAAGAATCTGATACTGATTGCGGCGTTCTTCCAGGACCATGGCCCTTTCCCTCTGGCCAATACGTTTTTCCAGGTATTTCAGCAGCCAGTAGCGTTTTCTGAAAAACTGCACTCTGCCCACCGCTGCCATGGGTTGTTCCAGCCGTGCGAAGAGGTTTTGAATTTCCTGCATGTCAGCGGGTGTTTCCATCCCAAGAATGGATTTCAGCTGTCTCTGTGTGGCCAGATCCCAGTATTTGCGTATGGGAGAGGTAGCGGTCACATAGCAGGGGAAGCCAATGCCCGCATGGGGTTCGGGAACGGGGCTGAGCACAACCCTGTTCAGGTGCCGACGCTGCATCAGATTTTGAAAAAGGCTCCCTTCGTCTCCCTTGTAAAGCCGGTTTTTCGGTTCGGGCTGGGAACGGAAAACCGCAGGCATATTATTTTTTTTCAAAAAATCTGCCATCATGGCATTGGCCATGATCATCATTTCCGCCACAAGCATGCGACTGGAGCTTTCCCTGTCTATCTTAGAAATCAGGATGTCTCCATTTTCGTCATCCACACGGATATTGACTTCCGGCAGGGAAATCTGCACAGCTCCTGCGTGGAGCCGCTGGGTTCTGAAATTTCTGGCGATACGGTCCAGATTGGCCAGATCCGTGTCTTCTTCTATCATACGGTTGGCATCACTGTACGTCAGCTGTTCCGCAACACGGATAATGCTGGGTACAATTTCATAGTCCACCACCCGGGCATAGTCGGCAATCCGCATGAGTACGCTGACAGCCGGTCGCAGCTCTCCTCCTTTAAGACTGCAGAGGTCTTCGGACATGGCAGGCGGCAACATGGAAAAGCGAGCATCGGGCAGGTAGATGGAACTGCCCCTGTCCAGGGCGCAGTTATCCAGAGGGCTGTCTTTGGTAACGAAGTGAGCCACATCAATAATGTGAACGCCAACTATATGAAAGTCTCCCGCAGCTTCTATGCTGATGGCATCATCAAAATCCAGGGTGGAAGGACCGTCTATGGTCATGAGACGACGGTCTCTCAGGTCGCGTCGCCGGGCGTCGTTGCAGAAATCCAGCGGTGTTTCCCGCAGTGCGCTGACGGCTTCCATGGTTTTCCCATTGAATTCTGTTTCAACCTCAAATTTTTTCAGGAGCAGGTTTTCGTTCGGTCCCCAGAGTCCGAGGCGAACAAACAGATGAAAGAGTTTTTCTCCTGGATCTCCGCCTATGCCGTTGAGAATGTGGCGGGAAATTTCTATCCCGGGTGCTTCATCTCCGAAAATGATATAATCCTGAAGAAGCTCTGCTACGGGCCTGAGGTTGTCGGGAAGCTCCGGTGCCGGGTCCTCCAGGCTTTTTTTGAGCCAGACCACTCCTTCTTCTATGATGCGTTTACGCCGTTCCGCTTCTTCCTGCTGCTTTTGGAGCTGCATAACCTGATCCGGACTGTGGGGCAGAAAACGGCTGGTACCGAATTTAAAATAGAGACGGTCCGCAAACAGGGTTCGTATAACAGCAGATCCTGCATCATCGGCGCTTTCGTCCGTAAAACAGAGGGAAGCAATGGTTTCCGTTTCCAGCCAGTCATTTTCTTCCTGAAGAACTTCCCAGAGCTCTGCAAGATCTATGGAGGCGGCCAGCTGCCTGCGGCGATCGGCAATTTCTTTGAGTGTACGGACCTGTCCGTCCCTCGGTGTGGCGGGATCCAGAGAGCTTTCCGATATATGGGACAGGCGGTTGGCCGAGAGGTTGACCTCCCGGTTGGTTTCTGTAAGAAGCCGAAGTCTCTGCTTTTTATTTTCTGTGACAACGGCGGTGATAATTTTTTGTTGGTCGATATATTCGACAATTTTCCCAGGTTCCATAACCGGAAAAATTAGCAGCTCCCCCCGGCCAAGTCAATCTTCATAGCACTGAAAAAACTTCAGAAAGTTTTCAGAAGATCCGATTTTGCTCTTATCTTGTTAAAATGATTGGAAGAGGAGGAAGAAGTTTTTTCTGATACCGGTGGGTGTGAGAAAGGCCATCGGATTGTTGCAATGGCAAATAAAGGCGCAGATTCTTGTCTTTTAATTTCTGATGGAGCTTTAAAAATAAAGGCTTTGTCCCATATGTTTGTTAGCGGATTGGACCCTGTCTTCAGACAGAAGGCCGGAAAGGATAAAATCATGGATAGAAAGGCGACTACAGACCCTTTCAGCCCCTTGCTGAACAGGTTACGCAAAGGCAATTAGGGGGAGTTTCCGGCTCTCTGTTGACCTGGGTATGTCCCTGTGATACCCAGAAAAAAGCAACTTTTGCTCAAGCTTTTCTTTTACAGGCTTTTCCGGAACCATGGGGCCTGTTCTTCCATCCGGGTCTCTCTTCCCAAAGACTCATAAAGGACTTTCCATGGACTTTGCATCCCTTATTGGTATCGTTTCGGGTCTTTCCCTTATCATCAGTGCCATTTTTCTGAGTGGTGACATAAAAAGTTTTATCAATGTGCCCGGAATGATGATTGTACTGGGCGGAACCATGGCCGCAACACTCCTGACCTTTACCTTCCGTGAAGTGGCTGCGGCATTCCGGGCTGCGGCTTTTGCCTTTACCAAGGACCGGGAAGATCCCAATACGGCCGTGGAAACCATGATCCGGATATGTAATGTGGGGCGCAAGAAAGGTCTTCTGGAGCTGGGTAACCTTGATACAGATTCCGGGTTTTTGAAAAAAGCCTGCGGCCTTATTGCCGATGGCTCGGAGGAAGATGTGGTGCGGGCAGCTCTGCGGACGGAAATTGACTCTTTGAAAATGCGTCATTTTGCGGTGCAGGATGTCTTTAAAAAAATGGGAGCCTATGCACCTGCCTTCGGTATGCTGGGTACACTGATCGGCCTTGTTCATATGCTTTCCAAGCTGGCAGACCCTTCTTCCATAGGACCGGCTATGGCTGTGGCACTTCTCACCACATTTTATGGCTCTCTTCTGTCTTCCATGGTTTTTCTCCCCATGGCCGGTAAGCTGAAGGCCCGGACCATATCCGAGGTGATGCAGCTTGAAATTATGCTGGAGGGTGCCATCGCCGTTCTCAAAGGCAACAATCCCATCATGGTTTATGAAAGTCTTTCTTCCTTTATCCCCATTAAAGAACGCGTTCCCCTTGAAAAAATGGATATACGGCAGGGGGATATATGAGAGAAAAACGTGGCAGCGATGATTTTCTTCAGGAAGACGACGGCCCCGGATGGATTGTTACTTATGCGGATCTTGTGACCTTGCTGCTGGTTTTTTTTGTGCTTCTCTACTCCATATCCAGCCTGAACATGGAGAGATTCAAACAGGCGTTTGAATCCATACGCATCAGTCTTGGTCAGGATTTGACCACGCTGGGAATTATTGAAGTCATGGAGGTACCGGAGCTGGACCGAAGGGAACTTACCGTGGAGGAAATTTTTGGTCAGCGCTCCAGAGAAGAAGCCATTGTGGAAGATATCAATGCTTTTATTGCGGAACGGAATGTGGGGGACCATATCACGGTACAGATCCTGAATAACAAGATCGTGGTGCGCATCCGTGGAACCATTCTCTTTGAGTCCGGAAGTGAACAGCTTACCGGTCAGGCGGCTCCTATTCTGGAGCAGATTGTGCATATTTTCAGGGCATATCCAGAGTATAATATCAATATACGGGGGCATACGGATGATGTTCCCATTGCGACCCTTCGCTTCCCATCCAACTGGGAACTTTCGGCATTCAGGGCGACAACTGTTCTTAAGTACTTAATTGATAAGGGTATATCTCCTTTCCGTCTGACGGCTACCGGGTATGGGTCCCTTCTTCCTCTTCGGCCGAATACCACGGATGAGAACCGCGCTATCAACAGGAGGGTTGAGTTTGTTCTCGAAAAAAAAGGATAAGGTTTTTGCCTGGCTTGACAAAATTCTGAACGACCGCAGGAAGAATTATCGCTACACCCCTGCCGAAACGGTAAAGGTTACGGTTCAGGTCGGTAAGGATGTGGAGCAACGGCCGGTAAGGGATCTGAGTGCGGGGGGCTGCAGTTTTCACTGCCCTGAGTTGAAGCCGGGAGACCGGGTAACCCTCGTTGTCATGTCCGACAACCCGGCTGTTCCTATGGAGCTTGTTCTTACGGCAGAAGTTCTGGGCCGCACCCTGGATGGTTTCTGTCACTGCAGTTTCCCGGATATTCTGGATGTGGATGAGGAAACCCTGCACCGTTTTGTTCTGGAAGCTCAGCGTTACGGGTTCAGGCGCAAGCGCATGCAGAATGTCCGGAAACTCCGTGGCAAAGGGGAAAAGGGCTGATACGGCGGAACAGGACACAGTTCCTTCAGCCACGGCTGCCTGAACCAGAAGGAAACAAATTCCAGCTGCCGAAACAGGCACTCTGGTAACATTTATTTCACAGGGGTACTGATATTATGGAACATATTGCCGTCCGTTGGCTTATTCTCACCGTTTCCATTCTGGTGGCTGGAATGCTTTTTCAGGGTATAGAGATTGCCAGTGTGGGAACGGCCATTGCCGCTGCTGCCATACTGGGTGTTCTGAATGCCTTCATCCGGCCGGTCCTGCTTCTCCTGACCCTGCCGGTTACCTTGCTGTCTCTTGGCCTTTTTGCCTTTGTGATCAATGCTTTTCTTTTGCAGATAAGCGCGGCTCTGGTCAGCGGGTTTGAGGTCTCCGGTTTCTGGACAGCTTTTTGGGCTTCCCTTGTGATGGCTGTAATCAATGTGGCCCTCACGGGTTTCCGTTTTGAAAACGGTCGTATTATTGTGGTGGACACCCGTCGCCGTGGACCCTGGGACTAGCTTACATCCAGTCTGTCAGCAGGAATCCCAATCCTATGCGATTAACGGATACATTGTAGTCAAGAAGACTCTCTCCGTATCCGTTGAAGTATTGTACGTACAGTTTCAGGTGCTGGTGAACCGGAAAAGTCCAGTCCACCTGTATGGCTCCTCTGTTATCCTTTCCTCTGAGATTATTGCGCAGGAGCAGTGCCAGATTCTGTTCTTCCTTCACCTTGTACACTAACCGGATGTCTCCATATCCCATGTAGTTATGGATTCCGGGATTGTCATCCCCTCCCGGGTCCGTGGGATGGGATTTTTTACTTTCGGGAATCCGGTACCATGGCCGGATGATTACTGCCGTGCGGTCTCCGATTTCCCATATGCTGCTGAGATAAACACGGTTCCAGCTTCTGGACATAAGGCCGTTCTGTCCGTTGGACTGATGATTAAGACCCAAAACGAGATGGGACAGATGGATGCGCCCTTTTTGTTTTTCCATGGCGTAGGAAAGAAGCAGCTCCGGTTCATGGTTTGTTTCGCGGAAAGGGCTGGAATCGTCTTTGTTGTAGGCCTGCCACCATGACCGGTTGGTATAGGCAAAGGCAAGGTTGGCACGTCCATCCCAGAAATTACGGAGAACAGGGACCTTAATACTGATCTGAAAATGAACTTCCGTATTGTCAATGTCGCTGTCCGGATCTTCCGGTGTAGGGTTGGGAGAGCTATTCCAGGTAAACGGGAGAAGGTAGTTGGTTTTATGGGGCAGCATGGCAAAGGGGTTGTCGGCCGTACTTTTTTCCAGCTTTCTCCT
Source organism: Desulfobotulus pelophilus (assembly GCF_026155325.1). Lineage (NCBI taxonomy): Bacteria > Pseudomonadati > Thermodesulfobacteriota > Desulfobacteria > Desulfobacterales > Desulfobacteraceae > Desulfobotulus > Desulfobotulus pelophilus. Next base: position 102,037 of record NZ_JAPFPW010000005.1, read on the forward strand.
TTCTTCCAGGGGATTGACCAGGAGGAGAGTTTCATATCCTTCATCAGAAGTATCCCCTGCTTCGGATGGTTCAGCAAAGGAAAGGCCGGGCGCAAGTATCAGAAGCAAGGCAGAGAGAATCAGGCCTGAAATGGGAACACAGGGCATGGACACACCTTCCTGTAAGGGGTTGGGGAAAACCGTATGAAATACTTTAGCGTAAAGGACATGTGAAAACAATGGAGAAGACCCGCATTCAGACCCTCTTACTGGATAATGATGGCGTCCTGGTGGACACGGAAAAATGTTATTTTGAGGCAAATCGTCGTGTACTGGCAGAATATGATATTACCATGAACCTTGAGGATTATCAGGAACATTTTTTGAGGTCATCCAGGGGGATTCATGCCTGGTTTCCGGAAATGTCTGCTTCATTTATGTCTGACTTCAGGGAAAAAAGAAATAAACATCACATGGAGCTGTTGGCAAAGGAGCCCATAACCATACCCGGAGTGGACAAGGTTCTTGCTGACTTTTCATCGCGTTTTCGTATCGGTGTGGTAACCAGCTCGGAAAAAAAACCTTTTCTGCGCATTCATGAGCGTACCGGATTTCTTCCTTTTTTTGATTTTGTGGTCTGCCGGGAGGATGTGCGGTTTTCTAAGCCCCATCCGGAGCCCTACCTGAAAGCCCTTACCATGGCAGGCTGTCCTGCGGAATTCTGCCTGGTGATTGAAGATGCCCGGAGGGGTGTAATGGCAGCTCAGGCGGCGGGGCTTTGCTGCTGGGTGGTTCCGGGACCTATGGGATGTGGCGGGGATCTCAGTGGAGCAGAGCGGGTTTTACACAGTCTGGAAGAAGCCCGTTCCCTTCTGATGGATGTTTGAAGAAGGTTGTTTTTTTGGTGCTAGCTATTGCAAAATTCATTGCTGTGTACTTATCTTGTTAGGTCTGGCTAATATGGGTTGCCAGGCTGAATAGCAGACAAGGCCTTAGGGGCTGTGAGATATGGAGTGCCATAGCCGGAGATCCGTTTTCAGCTTGAGCTGGAAATATGGCGTGAAAAGGTTGAATTGATACGGAAGTCAGGAGGCTTTATGAAAGCAATGCCCATAGCAGCGGGAAAATCCAGTTTCTCTCTTGTAGATACCCAGCGACTGAAAGAGGCTCTGGGCCCCCTGGACGGCATGGTGATTCTGGATGCTGCCTGCGGTGCGGGAAACTATACACTGGCCCTTGCCCGCTGGGCAGGACTGCACAGCCGCATTTATGCCGTGGACCTCTGGGAGGAGGGTGTTTTTGAGCTGAGGCAGCGTATCCGTGATGCCGGAGCGTCCTATATTCAGGCAATGGTGGCCGATCTTTCTCAGGGCACTACACTGGCTGCGGAAAGTGTGGATCTTTGTCTGGCTGCTACGGTGCTTCATGATCTGGTGGCCGATGGAACCATAGACGGAATGATGAAGGCGGTGGCACGGACACTCAAATGCGAAGGACGGCTTGCTGTGGTGGAGTTTGACAAAAAGCCCGGCCCCCCCGGTCCTCCGGAAGCCATACGTCTTTCTCCTGAAGAGCTGACGGCTCTGGTTGTCCCCTTTGGATTCACCCTTGATGAGATACGGCCTGTGGGTGATTCGCTCTACCTTGCGGTTTTCCGCCGCGGTTAGATTTTACAGGAAAAGGCATGGCGGATATCAGGAACTTTATGATTTTCGTCCTTGACAAGAGGTGGGAACGTGCCAATGTTTGGTACCAGATAGAGAAACCGGAAAAAGTCTGTTCGGTAAAAAGCCGGTTTCTGATTCTGCGCTTCGGGAACGGAAGCGGCCCCATCTGAAACAATGTAAAGAATCTTTCGGCCAATTGAGCCGACCTTCCTTGTTACTATGTAACCTGCCGCCCTCGATGAAGGGTCTCTGCACCATGAAGAAAACCCGCCTGAGGGTGACCATTTCCGTTCCCACAGACACTACCGTGATTCCCTGTGAATCACGATCAGCCCCCCGGATTCTTTGAGAGTTCCGGGGGGCTTTGTTTTTGTATCTCTGTAAGGTACCTCCGTGAGATGTTGTCAGCTGGCCTGATACCGATGGAGAGATTTGTTTGGCAGCACCCGATAAAATGCAAGCGGCACGGTGCAGATAGTTTGCATCATGCCGCGCAGGTTCTGTCATGGGGCCGGTTTCTATCTTTTTGTATCTATTGCAAACACAAAACCTCCTCCTTTTTCATCCCAGTCTGCCTCGCACCAGTAGCCAAGTAGTGCCGCTTTCTGCATAACAAGGGGAGCATTGAAGACAGACTGACCGTCAGCCCCGGGCGTGATAAATTCATCCAGTCTGGCAAGTTCTTCGTCATGGATAAATACAACGGGCTCTTCAGGTGCTTTTTTACTGAAACGTGCTTCCAGAAGTTCACTCAAGGTGTCATACATCATGATTTCTCCTGCGTGCTATGGATGGTGAATCCGTCAGAACAATGTACAATTGTAATTCAAACTAATCATGGTGGCGGGTATGTAAAGGGGGGCGGTGTCTTTGTTGCGATGCATGGGCGCTAATCAAGAAGGCTGCGAACGGCACTGGCCAGCTGATGGCGTGTGAAGGGTTTCATCAGATAGCTTCGTATTCCCATAAATTCCAGCATCGTCGGTGCAATGGCTTCGGAAAAACCGGAACAGAGCAGAATGGGAAGGCCCGGGCGTGCACCCAGCAGATGCCGGGCTAGCTGGACACCTGTCATGTGTGGCATTATCTGATCCAGAATGGCAAGATCAAAGGCTTGGGGACGTTTCTGGAATATCCGGAGGGCTTCTTTGGGGCAGGAGGTTCCTGTGATCTCATAGCCCAGTCCTGAGAGGATGGTGGTGGAAAGATGGAGCAGGTCAGGTTCATCTTCTACCAGCAGGATATGCTCGCTGCCGCCAGTCGGAGCCGGAAGCTGTGTACGATCGGGGCCAGGGACATCCAGTGCTGGGAGTAAGGGAAGGAATACCCTGAAAGTGCTGCCCCTGCCCGTCTGGGTTTCCACCTGTATGACACCACCGTGGCGGCCTATGATTCCATGGCTGATGGAGAGACCCATTCCTGTGCCTTTGCCCTGGGGTTTTGTGGTAAAAAAGGGGTCAAAAATACGGCAGAGGTAGGCTTCGGGAATACCTGTTCCTCTGTCCTTCACAGTCAGTTCCGCGTAGGTACCTTCTTGGAAAGCAGGATCTGTGGAAGCGAGAAGAGGACCGATCACAAGGCCTCTGATTCCAACGGAAATAGTACCTCCGTTGGGCATGGCATGGGCGGCATTGGTGCAGAGATTCATGATCAGCTGATGGAGCTGGGTTGGATTCCCCAGAACGGGGAGCGGACTTTCTCTGCGGTACAGTTCTATTTCCAGTGTGGCAGGCAGGCTGGCTCTGAGCAGTTTCAGCACATCTTCCGTGATTTCTGTGAGGCAGAGGGGGCGCATGTCCTTATTGTTGCTCTCTCCCCGTGCAAAAGAGAGAATCTGGCGTATGAGTTCGGAGGCCCTGTTGCATGCGGAAAGGGCTTTTTCGATATACGGTCTCGCACCATCAGGGGAATCCAGTTTGGCAATGGCCAGTTCCGCATAGCCCATGATTCCAGCCAGAATATTGTTGAAATCATGGGCTATGCCTCCGGCAAGGGTACCTATGGCTTCCATTTTCTGGGATTGGAGCAGACGGTTTTCCAATTCCTGCATCTGGGTGATATCCCTTAAAATGAAGATGGCCGCATGACGCTCGGGAACCGATCCTTTATAAGGGTAGGCTGCCACATCAATGTGCCGAAGCCCCCATCCGGGAAAAGACCATGAAAAGCGGAATCGGGCTGTTTCTCCGCCAAGGCATCGTATCAGCGGTTTTTCCAGCTTTTTCTGAAAAAGATCAGGATCCGTTACCCTGGCTATGTTTTTTCCTTCCAGCCTCTGGCTGGTGGTACCGAAGGCTTCGGCACAGGCCCTGTTGGCCAGTACAAAACAGAAATCAGAACCGATAAGGGCCATGGGATCCTGGGAGGCGGCCACAACACCTTGATAGGCAAGCAGTTTTTCCTGTGTCTGCTTTTTTTCTGTGATTTCTGCCTGCAGGTTTCCGAGAGATTTTTCCAGCGCTGCATTGTTTTGCTTGAGATCTGCATAAAGGATAGCATTACGGAAGGGAGCCAGAGACTGGCTTATCATGGCAGCGGCCAGATGCAGTGCCCCTTCTTCGGGAAAAAGCTTTCTGGCCATGGGGCCAAAAAACACAAGGACGCCAAGTTCTGCATCATCACGCAGGGGAAACAGTATTTCCATGCCCATGGATACAGCCAGGGCAGACAGCTGAGGGTCATGAATGTCTCCGCTGCGGACAAAGCGCGGCCAGCCACCCGGAGAGTTCCAATAAGAGACGGACAGGTCCCGGGGCCAGGCCGGGCCGGAAGTTCCTGTTTCGGCGGCAAGGTGGAAGATGGTGGAATGCTCTCTCTCTTTCAGATAGAGGGCCGCAGATGTGGCTGTAAGGTATCCGCCAACGGAGAGCAGCAGCTTTTTGGCAATGGCAGCAATATCCAGTTCGGGTGCAAGGCTGGCTCCGCTTTCTTCCAGCATGGCCAGCTCAAAGACTTTTTTTTCCAGCTCGTTTTTTCTTTGTTCAAGGTCCTGACGGACAAAGAGGTGATGAATGGCAAGGCCAGACAGTGCGGCGAGGCGTTGCAAAAAGGAATGCTGGCTTGCGGAATTCGGGCAGCCTGAATCCTCACAGGCAAGAATGGCTATCGTTTTTTTGCCGAAATGGATGGGGATCAGTGTGTAGCCGTCCGGTTTTTTATCTCTGCCATAGTCCTCCATCTCTTCCGTGCTGAGCTCAAGGCAGGAGAATGGTGGCGGCAGGATGTGGTCACTGAAGCGAAAAAGACCGTTGAAGGGGGGATGGTGAAGACCCAGCCAGATTTCAATGCCGGTATGCCTACGGATGAAAGAAGAGAGCAGGTGATGAAAATCTTCAAGGGAGGGGGCCTGACTGAGGCCTTCGATGAGCTGAACAATCACATCCTCTGGTGGATTCATGGCTGCGTCCCTTTGTTGGTCTTACGCAAAACTGGCCAGTCCCATTTCCATGGAATCAAAGTGAGAAAAGAAATCCTCCATGTCCAGCAGAGTAAAAATACGTCTGACCTGAGGCTGCATTTCGCTAAAGCGGAGATCACCTTTTTTTTGGCGGATGGCTGCAATGGCACCGATAAAACATCCCACACCTGCACTGCTGATGTATTCGAGATCCCTGACACAGAGCAGGATGCAGGGCCGTGATTCCTGAGCCAGCTGGCGGAGCAGTTTTTCGAGCTCTGGGCTGGTGTCCGCATTCAGGATACCGTTGAGATGAATGACATGTATCTGGTTTAGCGTCTCACTTTTGATGATGAGCATGACGGGCCTCGTTTGATTAGGATCAGAAACTGTGCAGGAGCAGAAGAATGTATTATCCGGGTCGGTGAATATAGCGTTTCATGGTGAGGCGATTGGGCTGACCGGGTCCTTTTTCATAGGTAACCGCATCCATGATTTTCCGAATCAGATGGAAGCCCAGACCTCCGGGTATGGGGGTGACCCTGAGGGCATCCATGTCTGGAGGGCGAAGTTTTTCGGGCTCAAAACATCGACCGGACTCACCCTGATCCGTCAGAATGATGGTGATGGAATCGGAAGAGATGGATAGTTCCACTTCAATGATTTTCTGATGGCTGTGCCTGTCATAGGCATGAGCCATAATGTTGGTACAGGCTTCATCCAGCGCAAGGGAAATATCGTCGGCAGTCTGTGGATCCAGGCCCGGAGCCTGGGATGCCGTGCTGTGGGCCAGCCTGCGGATGAGTTCAAGCTGACGGGTTTCGGCAGGAAAAATCATCCGGATCCGGCATTCCTTTTCTATCCGGATTTCCCGGATATCATTTTCCTGAATTCCCAGGATTGCTGCCTGGGTTTCAAGGGCCTGCATGGTATCTTCCGCAAGAAAGGACAGGACTGGCATTGCCGTACTCCTTCAGGGGTGCCTCGGGTGGAAATGGAGGGCCACCAGGGTTGCATCATCGAGAGGAATCCGGTTGTTGCGGAAATGCTCAAGCTGATTCCGGATGCTGCGTATCAGGTCCTCCGGTGAGGAATGGTTCTGTTTCATAAGACTGCGGATACGATTTTCACCAAAGGCTTCATTTTCCGGGGAAAGAGTTTCGGTGACACCATCGGTAAAAGCAAGAAGGGTGTCGCCGGGCTCAATGGATAGCCTAAGGCTTTTCAGTCTTGTGTCAAATGTTTTCTGATGCAGGCGGCAGAAAGGATACCCATGGGGTTTAAGGCTTAGGATTTCACCGCTGCCCCTTTTCAGCAGGACCGGATCGTGGCCTGCGGAAACGAGGGTGATCCGGTTTTCCCGGGTATCCACTACAAAGTAGGTGAGAGTAAGAAACTGGGATGCCCCCATGGCACTGGGCAAGGTGCGGTTCATGGCGCAAAGGAGAGCATCGGGTCTGGACTGTAGTTCGGGGTAAGCCATGATCAGCACCCTGGCTGCACTGACGATCATGGCTGCGGGTATGCCTTTGCCTGAAGCATCCGCAATGACCACCCCCATGCGGAATTCATCAAGGGGGAAGAAATCAAAATAATCCCCGCTGACTTCAAGGGCGGGTTCAAAGGCAAAGGCTGCATCCGTGGAGAATATCAGAGGCGGACTCTGGGGTAACAGTGCTCCCTGTATGGCGGCAGCCGCACGGATTTCCCCTTCCATGCGGGCTTTTTCAGCTTTCTGTTCCAGCCCCTGAAGGATGGATAACCGCATGATATTGATGGCTCCGGCAACGGTATCCAGTTCGTCAGTGTCTTGGCTGCCTGTCGTTTTTTGCAGAATAAGGGGTGTTTCGAGGCCGTCCAGATTCATATTCCGTGTATAAACGGCCATTGTTTCCAACCGGCGTGTGATAAGGTGCCGGATGATCCAGAGAAAGGCCAGGCTGATGATCATGAGATCAACGGCCCGGATGGCGAGGATGCGCAGACCGTTCGTACGTATTCTCTGATTCATGGCAACCGTATCCATGGTGACAAAAAGGGTGCCAATGGTGGAGGGAATCAGTCCTTCGAGCTGATAAAGGGGATAGATCCGGGTAGTTCCTTCTGTCTCTTCTCCCTTTTCTGCGAGGCGTTGTTTTTTTTCATCTTCCACTTTTACATGAACAACTCCGGGAATATTATGGATACCATCTGCAACCAGAAATATTTCTTCGGATCCCATATTCCAGACAAGCGCGGAGATAGTGTGAACATAGGTATACCCGATCTGATCCAGTGTCTGGTGCATGGCTTTTTGTTCCTGTTGATGATCCTGAGCGACCATCAGAATGGTGGACGCCAGTGTTATGATCATGGCCAGAAGCAGAAAATAGAGAAGAATACGGATGGACAGGGAGGCGGTACGGGCCATGGCAGACTCCGGCTGGCTGTTGAGAAGAGATAAACCCGGGCCCATGATCGTCTGGGATGGCATTTGTAGTGAACATAAATGAATTCAAAAAAGAAAATATCTGTATTTTTTATTTATACATTCAGGAAGATAAATCTTCAATGACTTTTTATCCGGGTCAAAAAAAATCATTTCAGAAAAAACGGAGCGATAAAATGGGAGATTGAAGCGCGAAACCTTGTTCTTGTAACGAATTTCTGCTAATCGAAATGCATATTCAGTAAAATAGTTTCGGGGAGGCAGCTTGCTCTTTTGGTGAGCACCCAGACAAAATCACGGAGACACAGAAGTGTGCAAGGGGGGAGGTTTATGGGAAAGCTGACAGAGGGGTTCTGGGATTTTTTTGTCCCGAAGAATTTTTTCGAAAATCCGGAAGAAAGAAGAGTAGCCGTTTTTTTGGTGATTTTTACGTTTTTTGCAAGCACCCTTTTTCTACTGACAACCATTCGGTGGTTTCGAATGGGAGAAAGCGTGTTGGCAACAAACATACTGCTTGTGATGTTTGGTGTTATTTTCGCACCTTTTTTACAGAAGCTTATCCGTTCTTCCCGGGTTACCGCTGCCTACATGATGACTTTGCTGGCATGGTATTTTCTTTTTTACATCTGGCGTACGGGAGGAATGGATTCCAGTGCCCTAAGCTGGCTTCTGGTTTTTCCCGTTCTGGCAGCGGTATTTCAGGGCTTGTGGGCCTGTGTGGCATGGTCGGTAACCATGGGGCTGGCTTTGTGTTTTTTTCATTATGGTCCACAGATGGGTATTGTTTTTCCTCTGCTTGATGTCACTTCCGCACAGCGTTCGGATTTACGTTTCGGGGATTTTGCAAGGCAGCTGTCCTCCGTTGCCGTATGTATGTATGTGATTGAACGACTGCGCTTGCAGGCAATGGCCGCGCAGAAGGAAGCCGATGCAAAACAGGCAAAAGCCATGGAAGCTCAGGCCCGCTCCGCACGGGATGTGGAGCGGCACATGAAGAATCTGGAGCAGGTGTTTCAGCGTACCGCACAGAATGCCTGTGATCTGCTGGATGCTTCCAAGGAACTGGCCGCTTCCAGTGCCAATATGGGGGGCGAAGCGGGTAAAACGGCCCGTTTTTCCGCAGAGGTGAAGGAGGGCACCCAGGAGATCAAGGAAATTCTCCACGTCATGGCCAGTTCCGTTGAGGAGACGGCCGTTTCCATCCGTGAGGTACGGGACCGAATTAATGAAGGAGCCAGTGTGGCCCGTATGGCGGTGAAGGAAGCGGACTCTGCCAATGAAATGATTGACAATCTGTCGGAAAGCAGTCGCCGCATCGGGAAAGTGACCGCTGTCATCCAGGAGATTTCTGAACAGACCAACCTTCTTGCCCTGAATGCCACCATAGAAGCGGCTCGGGCCGGAGAAGCAGGTAAGGGATTTGCCGTTGTGGCGGGAGAGATCAAGGATCTCTCACGTAAGACACGGGAGGCTACGGAGGAAATCCGTAACCATATTTCCGGCAATGAGGAAACGGTGGCAAAGGTTGTTTTGAGCAATCAGGCCATCAGCCGTACCATTGCCCAGATAAGGGAAGGAGAAGAGTCCATTGCCGCTGCCGTGGAACAGCAGAGCGTGGTTATTCAGGACATTGCTTCCCGCATAGGAGAATCCGCCCAGCGGAGTGATGATGCGGCCGAGCATGTACTTGCCCTGAATGAGGCAGTGGAGCGTATTCGGGAAGACATTGAAAAAATGGTAGCCTCTTCGGGTTTTCTTGAGAAGATGGCCAAAGATCTGAATGATACCTGTGAAATGAAAGCGTAGGAGAACAATGGTTGAAAAGGATCACGAAAAGCTGGCAGCCTGGCATGATGTGGTGTGTAAGAAGGACATGGAAGCGCTGGAAAATTTTCTGGCCGAGGACGTGCAGTTTTTTTCTCCGGCTCTCTGGAAGCCCAAAGGTACACGCATGGAAGCCATGGTGATGCTGGGAACGGTCATAGAAGTCTTCGGGAACTTTACCTATCACCGCGAGTTGATTCAGGGCAGAAACTGGGCTCTGGAGTTCAGTGCGGATGTGGGAGATAAGTCCGTTAAAGGCATTGATCTCATAGAATTTAATGAAGAAGGAAAAATTCAGCGTTTTGAGGTTTTTATTCGTCCCCTTACGGGCCTCATGGCTCTTGCGGAGGAAATGGGAAAAAGGCTGAAAGAAAAAGGCTTTTTATAATAATCTCTGCAAGAGTCCGGAAAGGAAGGAAAGGGGCCGCAGGGCCCCTTTATGATTTTATTGCATTCTGAGGGGACTTTCTTCGGGTACAAAGAAATCATCAAGAAAACCAGCATCAAGCTGTTGTTCCTGTTCGATGAGGCAGCGGAGCCGTACGGCACAGAATTCCCTGCAGATTCGGTCATTCATACGAAAACGGGCATAACATTCAAGAGTATCGTCGTAACGATCCTGTGATGAACTTCTTTTTTTCATGATTCTAACTCCAGAAGACTGCGCAGAGGTTCATGGATCCGGCCATTGGATGCCAGAATTTCGGCGGCATGAATATGATGAGGGTTTCCGGAGAAGTCCGTTACAAGGGCTCCGGCTTCCCGGGCAATGATACTGCCTGCTGCTGTATCCCAGGGTTTGAGATCCTCTTCCCAGAATCCGTCAAAATGCCCGTTGGCCACATAGCACAGATCAAGGGATGCGGCACCCAGGCGACGGATTCCCCGGGCTGGGCGGATACAACGACGGAAACGGCTGGTAAGGGCGTCAAATTTCTGATCCAGAGAGTAGGGAAAACCTGTGGCAAGAAGGCTGTCTTCAATAGATGTGGTTTGGGATACGGATATGGGTATGCCGTTTTTACAGGCTCCTTTGCCCTCCATGGCGGTAAAGCATTCCTGCATTACCGGGTTGAATACACAGCCGGCAAGAAGTCTGCCATCCAGAGAAATACCAATGGAGACAGCAAAAAAAGGAAGGCCGTGGGCAAAGTTGGTGGTACCGTCAAGGGGATCAATAATCCAGAGGAAGGACGTATTATCGCCTTGCATGCCAGATTCTTCTGCCATGATACCATGGTCCGGAAAACGGTTTCTGATGTGGTCAATAACAGCTTGCTCGGAGGCAGTATCGGCGTCTGTTACCAGATCGGTCCGGCCTTTTTTACGGATACCGTTCAGGTTGCCGAAGTGGGCCATGAGTCTCTCCCCCCCGACCCTTGCCGCCATGACAGCGGTATGTAAAAGTGCTTCTTTATTCATCGGCTCTCATATAGGGACTTTGTCCGGGTCTGTCAATACGCGTAGGCTCCCCGCTTGTGCTGGAGTCTGAACAGACGGGAAGGGCCTGGCTGCCGGTACGTGCATAGAGTTCCTTCTGCATGGTTTCCAACAGGGGGCGGAGGCTGGAGCGGTCCAGGGCGGAAACAGTTATGCCACCATACTGTCTCAGGGCTTTTACCACCTCTTCCGGAAGGGCCAGATCTTTTTTGTTGAAAACCCGGATCTGCGGGATATCGGAAAGTCCCAGATCTTCCAGAACGCCATCAACGCTTGCGAGTTGTTTTTCCCATGAGGGGCTGGCAATGTCCACCACATGAAGGAGGATATCCGCTCCTTCCAGTTCTTCCAGCGTTGCCCTGAAGGCGGCGACCAGCTCTTTCGGGAGGTTCCGTATGAATCCCACCGTATCAGTTATGATCACTTCCACATCCTGAGGGAAACGAAGACGTCGGGAGGTGGGGTCCAGGGTGGCAAACATCTGATCCTTTGCTGTGACTTTGCTTTGGGTCATGGCATTGAGCAGGGTGGATTTACCGGCGTTGGTGTAACCCACAATGGAAAAAACCGGCAGGCCCATGCGATTGCGCCGGGCTTTCTGCTGCCTTCGGTGGCTCTGAATCTGGGATACGTCTTTTTCCAGCCGTAGGATCTGTTCTCTCACTCTGCGCCGGTTGATCTCCAGCTTGGTTTCTCCTGGCCCTCTTCCTCCAATCCCGCCTGTCAGACGGCTCATGGCTGTATTTTTTTCTGTCAGTCGGGGTTGCAGGTATTTCAGCTGAGCCAGTTCTACCTGTAATTTCCCTTCCCGGGTTTGGGCTCTTCGGGCAAAAATATCCAGAATAAGCTGGGTCCGGTCCATGACTTTGAGTTCCATGCGGTCACTGACATTACGGACCTGGGCCGGGGATAGTTCCTGATCAAAAATGATCAGTGTGGCCGCATCCTGCAAGGCCATCAGATAGAGTTCCTTGAGTTTGCCCTGTCCCATAAGAGTTTTGGGATCGGGTTTTTGACGGGTCTGCATGAGGTTGCGGATGACATGAACCCCGCAGGACTGGGCCAGTTCCTTCAGCTCCGCCATATGGGCTTCTGCTTCGGCTTTGCTGAGACTGGAAACACCCACAAGAATGGCCCTTTCCACCCCCGGAGGAGCATCCTGCAGAGAACCGGAACGGCTGAGTTCATCTTCCAGTTCAAGGATAAAGTGGAGGCAGTCATTTTCCAGCAGTTCCCCATGGCCGGGAGCAAAAACCCGGCAGGGATTTTCCCGGTCGCTGCCGGGCAGAACATGGCCGACATGGACTGTCTCCAGTTCCCCTTTGCGGGAGGTACAGAGGGCACAGATAAGGTCCAGGCGCAGAAGAGCAAGGTCAGTGAGGTCGTCTTCCGTAAGGGGTTCACCATTCAGATGTGTATGAACAATGCGTACCCCCCTGAGGCGACCTGGAGCCGTTCTGAAATCCGACAGATCCGGTATGAGAATTTCTTTGGCATCTCCTGCTATCACCCGGACTATTTTACCGCCGCGGTCTATGGCAAGCCCGATCTGCCGGTTCAGCTCTCTGGAGAAAAGGCAAAGCTCGTCCGCAAGGTCCGGTGGGAGAATGGTATCCTGAGGAACTCTCTGGTTATAGAGGCTTTCAAGCCGTTTGATCTGCCGGGTCTTGAGTCCGGTTGTATTGCCGAATATGTTGGCCATGGGGCTGTACTCCGAAAGATGTCAGTGGGGATACTCGCCTGCTGCAAGATCTTCGAACCGCGTGTAGGCACCCAGGAAAGCCATGTGTGCTGTCCCGACGGCACCGTTTCTGTGTTTGGCCAGAATAATTTCCGCTTTCCCTTTGTTGGGATTGTTTTCTTCCTTATTATAGACTTCATCCCGGTAAATGAACATGACGATATCCGCATCCTGTTCGAGGGAGCCTGATTCCCGGAGATCAGACAGCATGGGGCGTTTGTCCGCACGCTGCTCGAGCATACGGTTGAGCTGGGAAAGGGCAATGACGGGAATACTCAGTTCTTTGGCCAGCCCCTTCAGGGAACGTGAGATTTCGGCAATCTCCAGATCTCGGCGGTCTGAATGGGAAGAGCCACGCATGAGCTGAAGGTAGTCGATGATCAGAAGACCCAGTCCCTTTTCCATTTTGAGGCGCCTGGCCTTAGCTCGAATATCCATGGGAGATGCATCCGGTGAATCATCAATAAAAATGGGTGCTTCGTATAGAATACCCGCAGCTGTATTGATGCGGTTCCATTCATCGGGGCTGAGCGAGCCGCCGCGCAGTTTACCGGATTCCACCCTGGCTTCCGCCGTCAGAAGACGCATGGAAAGCTGCTCTTTGCTCATTTCCAGAGAAAAGATTCCTACGGGTACATTGGCTTCCACGGCGGCATTTCTCGCAATATTCAGAACAAAGGATGTTTTGCCCATGGCGGGTCTTGCGGCCAGAATGAGAAGATCGGAATTCTGCAGTCCTGCCGTCAGTTTGTCTAGCCTCCTATACCCTGTTGGAATTCCAGTTATTTCCTTGTTTTCGCCCTGTTGTTTTTCTATGGTGTCAATATTGATGTCGATGAGCTGATGCAAAGGTAAAAAGGCTTTTTTACTTTTGTTTTCAGCAATTTCAAAAATAACGCTCTGGGCAAAATCAATGACACCATCCACATCGTCCGCATTGGAAAAGCATTTTCCGACAATCTGGGTAGCCCGTTCTATGAGTCGTCGTAAATCAGATTTTTTCCGTATGATACGGGCATATTCAACGGCGTTGGGGGCAACGGGAATGGTATCCACAATGCGGGCGAGGGCAGCAGCCCCGCCAATGTTTTCCAGCTGTCCGCTGTCCTGCAGAAAGTTAGCAACCGTAACAAGATCAGCCGGTTGATTTCTGGCAAAAAGAGCCGTTGCGGCAGCGTAAATTTTCTGATTTGTATTTCGGTAAAAATGTTCGGGATCCAGTATGTCCACAATGTCAAGGAGCACATCATTGTCAAGTAGAATGGCGCTCAGAAGGGAGATTTCCGCCTCCGGGCTGTGGGGCGGGGTTCGCGAGAAAAGGGGATCGGTTTCTCTTGTGGATATTTCGGCCATGGGGGGGTGCCTCAAAGAAGTCAGGCGGAAAACCCTATGGTTTCCGCCTGACCTTCATTATGCTGGTTCAGAATCTAAGGGGTTCTGCCGGATCAGGTGGCAGGAACCACTTCAACGGTAATTTCCGGTTCCACACCTTTATAAACCCGCACGGGAATTTTATAGATGCCGATGGCCTTGATGGGCTCCGGCAGCAGAAGCTGACGTCTTTCCACTTCAACGTTCTGATCCTGCAGGGCACGGGTGATATCCTGAACGGATACGGAGCCGTACAGCTTGCCCTCATCCGCCACTTTGGCAGAAATGGTAATCGAAATTTGAGAAAGGAGGGCTGCCAGTTCTTCGGCAATGGCCCGTTCTTTTGCGATCTGAGCCTGAACCCGCACTTTGATCTGCTCCATTACCTTGCGATTCTGGGGTGTTGCGGGAATAGCCTTACTCTGGGGGAGCAGGTAGTTACGTGCATACCCGTCCGCCACATTCACCTCGGAACCGATGATTCCGAGGGATTCTATGGTTTCTTTAAGAATAACTTTCATATGAACCTCCAAGTGTCTGTGAGGATATTTGCTAGGGTTTGGGCTTGGTTTGTATCCGGTTACGGAAATTCAGCCAGGTATCGAAAATGCCCAGCACCAGAACCACCAGGAACAGAATTTGCTGTATCAGCATCAGTGCGTACAGCGCATGCCGGATAAGAGGTGGTACACCCCTGTGATGGAACCAGTATGCCACAATGGCCATACCCTGAAGAAAGTAAAGGGGCATCATCACCAGAAGGCAGGACAGTCCCAGAATCCGCACAAAGGGTATGGGGATCATCAGGATGAGTCCTGCAAGTATCAGTCCCCAGATAAACAGGGGAGGGACCCCCCAGTTCATGAAAAGACCAAGATCCGGTGCCTGTATTTTTCTGTGGCGGATCATGGATCGCGCTGCCAGAAGATTCAGCCATGCCGCAAGAATGAGGATGCATGCGGAAATGGCTGGCAGAAGACGGGCCAGTGTATACTCCAGCCTTGGAAGTGCCGCCTCAAAAACAGCCAGAGTCTCTTCCGGCATTTCCATATGGCGGTACACTTCAAGGGTCATGGCCAGATTGGCTGCCACGTGGTTCTGGATCAGTGCCACAGGCCCCATGCTTTTTGTCACGGCCAGCACAATGATCATGAGAGCCACCATACCCAGTACGGCCAGGATGGCTCGAAGGACAGCCGTTTCTTTATGAATGCCCTGCTGCCATCCTTCTCCGATGACAAAGCCAAAGAGCAGCATGCCTGCATAAAAAAGCATGTCTGAGCTGATTCTGCCCGTAAAGAGCAGAGGTACAGCAAGCACAACGCCCGCAAGAATCAGGGCGGAAGCGGTTTCCCGGTTTTCAAGCCGCATCACTATCATGGGCAGGGGGAGAAAGAGAACAGGAAATACACCCACAAAAGGCAGCAGTATACCGGCTGCTGCCAGAAGTGCTGCCAGTATGAAAATACTGATGGATCCCCTTAGCTGGAACCCTTTTTCCCCGTCCGTAACCATTCTCAGCTCCCTGACCGTTGCGGTTTAATCCACATTTCCCACAAAGGGCATAAGGGCAATATTGCGGGAACGCTTGATGGCCGTTGTCAGAAGCCGCTGATGTCTGGAGCAGGTTCCGGTAATTCTACGGGGGATAATCTTGCCCCGTTCCGTAACAAAATACTTCAGGCTTTTTGGGTCTTTATATTCAATGGCAAGCTTGGTATCCGCGCAGAAACGGCATACTTTTCTGCGATGATAAACCCGTCTTTTCTTTTTACGTGAGATTTTGGCTGTTCTGGGATTTACCATGGATATCAGTCCTCCTTGTCGTAGTCGTCATCATCATCATCATCATCGTCGTCATCGTTATCTCTGGCATTTTCCAGCGCAGCGGCTGCCTCGGCGGCAGCTTTTTCAGCTGCAGCCGTTTCTGCCTCAATTTTTTCAAGGCTGCTGTACTTGTCCAGAAGAACGGTGAGGAATTTGAGGACCTTGTCATCAAGGCGGAAGGTTCTCTCCATTTCATAAATGAGATCACCTTCGCAGAGATAGTCGAGGCGCCAATAGTGACCACGAACTTTTTTGGCAATGGGATAGGCCAGCTTGCGATTGCCCCACTCATCGATTTTGGCAATCTGACCACCAGCAGTCTCAATCATACCGGTGGTACGTTCCAGTATCTGAGTCCGGGCTTCTTCGGAGAGGTCCGGGTCCAGAATGAAGATGGTTTCGTATCTTCTCATGAAAAATCCTTTCGGGTTTAAAGCCCCGGTCTTATTCCATACCGGAGCAAGGAAAAGTCCCACCCATGGGAAGGAGGGACAAAATCACGATTGAATACTACTGATGGTGGGCTTTTGTCAAGGAAGACCTGTGCGAACCTTTCTCTCTTCCGGCTGGAATTCCTCTCTCACGCTCATTGCCCGAACCTTTCTACCATCGTACATAGTGGTCTTCCGTCCATCCGGGTGTGGCGGAAATGCGGAGAAGGGATTGGTCCGGCAGGCGGATATATCCGGAGAAATGGCCGGTATTCTGCACAAAGTCTGTGGCCAGAAGTAAGATGTTCATACGGTGGGCCATGGTCCATGAAGGGGTGAACAGGAGATCGATGCTTTGATTTTCTGTATGGATACGCCAGGAATCCTGATGACGGTTTTTCGGTACATGGAAAATGACGGGTCCGAAATCCGTGGGGCTGCCGTTGAGCCAGATCCGGTTTTCCGTAAACCCCGTTTCATTCACTCCCCATGCGAGGTTCATTCCAAATTCCCTGCCATCGGGAAGAAGGCAGGAGGCCGAGGCCCAGTTCCAGAAAGTTTCTCTGCGCAGAAACCCGCCGGTTCGGTCCGTAATGGCACGGCAGGAAGATGCTGAAAGTTCAATGGATTCATCTTTCCACGAAAACCGTCCCTCCACAGGAATGGATGCAGCCTTGCGGGTAAAGGTCCAGCCCTGTCGACCCGTAGGGGTACAGAGTCGCAGGGGAGAGGCTGCTTCCCCCAGCACCACATCCAGCAGGGCATTTCCGCAGGAAACCTGCAGCCTGTTCAGGGCAAAACGGATGGAAAGGGTTGCATGGTCAAAAGAGAAGTCCGGAAATTCCGTTTCCCCATTCATAGATCTGCGGGGAAAGAGGCAAAGCGGTGCAGCCTGAACCACTATCCGGCCGGAAGCATGTCTGGCATAGAAAAAGGCCTGCTGAGCGAATTTCAGATCGGCCAGGGCTATGCCAGCGCAGAAATCTTTATCTGAGAGACCGATAAAGACAAATTGCCTGTACCGGAGGGGCATGAGCACCCGGGGCAGGGGAGTACCCATGGCGGAAAGGAAACGGTAATCGTTGAGGTTGATATGAACCCGGTCCAAGTGGCGACCATACCGGGCCTTACCGGTTTCAGGGCAGATGATAAGTGCCATGGCCTCTCCGGATTTCAGGCGGCGGATGTGATACTGGTAATTTCTTCGCTGGTGAGCACGCGGTCAATGTCCAGGAGAATTTTTACCCTGCCATCCATTTTGGCCATGCCGAGAATGTACTCTGTATGAACCCGGGATCCGAAGGTGGGAGAAGCCTCGATTTCTTCTGCTTTGATATTCAGAACCTCGGATACGGAATCCACCACACAACCCATGAGCAGAGAGCCCGTACTGCCTGTAATTTCAACGACAATAATGCAGGTTCGTTCCGTATATTCCGCAGGAGGCATGGCAAACTTGAGGCGCAGGTCCACAACGGGGATGACCTTGCCCCGCAGGTTGATCACTCCCTTGACAAAGGAGGGGGTCTGGGGGACAGAAGTGATGGGCATCATGCCGATAATTTCCTTTACCTTGAGTATACCGATGCCATACTCCTCCTCACCGAGGGAAAAGGTCAGGTATTTGCCTGCACTGGCGGTTTCGCTCATGTTGCTTTCTCCTTTCATGGATGGCACCCTGATGCGGATGGCATGCGGGCTCCCCGTTTTTTTGCATGAACTGACTTTACCATAAATAATGGCAGAAAGAAAAAGAAAAGCTTGGGCTTTGTTTTTCATCAGCTGCCCACACGCCACGGGCTGCGGTTCCGGTAGGGTTCCTCTCTATTTTTTTCAGCAAAAAAGCTTTTGTTTGCAGCTATGAAAGGGTACATTGACAATCTTTATGACGTTGTCAAACAGCAATGGGAGCCAGTCAGATGCTAGACAGCCGTTTACGCCCCCTTATTCAGCCCCTTTTGAATCTGATGGTCCGGCCTTTTGTGCTTTGTGGCGTGACGGCCATGCACCTGACCTTCATGGCCTTTGCCATGGGCATGGTGGCAGCTTTCTGTCTCCTGCAGGGCTATCCTCCCCTCTGGGCCGTAATTTTTTTATGGGCCTCCGGGCTTTTCGATATGCTGGACGGCGCTCTTGCCCGCAGGCGGGGAACCACTTCCGAGATAGGTGCTTTTCTGGATGTGCTGGGAGACCGGTGCGTGGAGGTGGCCGTGATTGTCTGCCTTGCCATCATGCGGCCGGAACTGCGACTGGTTCTGATTTTTCTTCTGGCAGCTCTTCTTGTTTCCGTAACGGTCCTCCTCCTTCATGGAGCTCTCTCTCCGGGGGATACCCGTGCGAGTTTTCGTTATCAGCCGGGTCTTGCGGAACGCAGCGAGGGCTTTCTTTTTTTTACTTTGATCATTCTTTTTCCCAGAGCCGGTGTCTTTTTGACCCTTCTTTTCACCCTGCTTGTCACTCTCAGTGCAGGGCAGCGTATTATGGAAAGTCTCATGCTGTTCCGTCTGCAGGGAAGAGCTTCGGCTGATAATGGAAATGGCTCTCCCTGATGGGGGGAGACTCTGACCGGTTTATGGATATTGTTGAGGTCTGCAAAGCTGACAGTTTGTTTTTTATTGAGGATGCAAGGAGATGTACCAATGCCCATCTATGAGTTTTCATGTACCAAATGTTCCCATACCTTTGAGCTGCTGATGGGGCTGAAAGATCCCGTTCCGCGTTGTCCTGCCTGCGGTTATGAAAAGACAAAGCGCCTGATGTCCTGCGGTGCCATACGGCCGGATGGTATTCCAAAGGGCAGTGGGGGGTTTCATGCTCCATCCTGCAGTGGCAGGGGGTGTAAAAAGTGAACCGGCTGTCCCTGTTGTTCTGTCCGTCTGTGGCATGCTGATTGGAACAGAGGAAGCGGAGTTTTTTTTAAGTTGATTTGTTCTGCTCGATGCATTACAAAGGTTCGGGTCACTGCGGGAATAACTCAGTGGTAGAGTGTCAGCTTCCCAAGCTGAAGGTCGCGGGTTCAAGTCCCGTTTCCCGCTCCAGTCAAAAATCAAGCCGCTTCCTGTTAACAGGAAGCGGCTTTTTGTGTTTGCCCGGCAAAACCGGCACTCCGTCCACTTGAAAGAAAATGGATATGCCCTTTCCGGGGAGAAATAAATTCGGGTCGCAAGGATATTTCTGGTGAGTCTTCATAGGCAATTCAGACAACTGGAGTAAAAAAGAGACTTCCAGTGTATCCGAATGAACTCATGGAGGAAGGCAGCCTGTCAGCTCAGTCGCTGGGGCATACCCAATAAATGGTTTGAAAAAGCAGGCTTATTCTTAATGGGTCAGGTAGAAACAGGAACGCTTCTCCCTGTAAAATGTGGAGAAGGGAGGGCATCAGCCCTGTCCGAGATCCTTTCTATTGTGTTGGTAATGGGACTGGCCCGGGAAGTATCGGTACGGCTTCCTGTGACCTAAAGGAAAAAAGCCCTTCCGCTTGCAGCGGAAGGGCTTTGATGTCTTAGTTGTAACAGATCAGGATCGGCTTCTGGCTGAACGGGTAGGGATGATGACCATGAGAAGACCCATGGTGAGGCCTATGAAGGTTGTGAAAAATTTCCGGGGTGCCACCGTTGCCTCAATGAAGTAGCCCCAGCGATTTCCTTGCTTTCATCAATTCGGAACGATACGCAGTCGGGACGTCTTATGGGTGAGGAAAGGTCGTAAAAAAAGCAGGAAACCCGTAAGGTTCCCTGCTTTCGTCATTTCATGGTTCGGCATTGGCTGGAGAATGTCAGAGTTCGTTGAGGAAAATATCCGTTTCTTCGGGTTCTTCAATGCAGAGATAGTCTCTGGTCTGTTTCTGGCTGCTGTGGTTAAAAATTTTAGTAAGCCTTGAAACTTCAACGCCGAAGCTGTGATTCTGATGGAAACCCCAGGTTTTTCTCAGGGTGTGGGAGCCGAAATTGCCCACAAGGCCGATGCTTTTACACCATTTAGTGATGAGCCGGTGCAGGGATGGCACCACGAGGTTGCCTCGCTGAGATTTGAAGAGAAAATCATCGTCCCCGTAGGTGTCCGTCTCCAGCAGGGCCTGGATGGCCAGAACGGAAATGCGGTTGACGGGAATGGTTTTGGCCCGTTCGGTCCTGTCGTCACCAATGGTGACCAGGCCGCCGGGGGTGAGGTTTCTTACCTGATGGACTTTGAGGTGCAGAAGTTCGTTGGGCATGAGGGGAGTGTTGATTCCCAGAGTAAAGAGGGCGGCATTGCGGGGGTTGTCTTTGATGAGAATTTTGATGGCTTTGATGTCCCGGAGACGCCGGATGGGTTCTACTTTTGCCTGTTGCGCCGCATCCGGCTCCTGCAGGTTATCGGAGGGTTCATTGTCACCTGTGTCCTGGGTTTGCATACGGAACCTCCCTGTCTCAAAGGGTTAAGTTTTGTATGATAATGACCAAAACAATACCAGTTTTCAAGGTTTTTTTTCCCTTGTTTCCAAAAAAAGTTCCGGAACCTCCATCCATTGGTTTTTAAAATCTTCTGCCATGTCTCCATAGCCTCCTGATGCCACAAAATCATCAAATAGCTGGCCTATGGCCCGGACAAGATCCATGTCGCTTTTTTTTCCCGTTACAAGGTAGTAGTCCCTGTCGAGCTGGGGGAAACGGTGAACGGGTGTGAGGTCTTTTGCCTCATGGCCCAGTTCACGGGCCAGCTGCATACCTGTGATCATGTTTCCGGCCCAGATGTCTATCCGGCCTGCCATCAGTTTGCGCATATTCTGGCGGTAGCTGGATGTTCTCTGGATGCTCAGTCCGAGGCTTTCTTCCCGTGCGGAGAGATACTGATCCACCACATCCTCAATCACCGTACCTATCTGGTAGGCGGCCAGATCCTTTTCATCTTTTATGTGGATGTCTTCTCTGGCAGCAAGACGGAGCATTCCTTCCAGGGTGGGACCAACGGGCCCCAACCAGTGAAAAAGGTTTTCCCTTTCCGGAGTGCGTGCCACACAGAATTCAAAAATGTTTTTTTCGTCCCGGGTGGTGACATAGGCGCGGGCAAAGGGAAAAAGGTATACCCTGTAGGTATGGTGGCTTTCCTCCAGCACCCTGTGTACCACATCCATGCAGATGCCGTGGATGTTTCCCTGATGCTCATAGCTGTAGGGGGGAAAATCATCGGTCAGCATGGTCAGGGCATGGGCTTTGTGAACAAGCAGGAAAAGGAAGAGGCCGATGGAAAAAAGACGGAATGACATCCTGGATTCTCCTTGCCTGTAATAAGGACGGGTTTTACCGGCCATTCGGCAGGGGTCGCCCTGGTGTGTCAAAGTGGTTGATATACACCAGGACACTGCCGCCGGGTTCCCTGCTATCATTTCCCCATTGCCAGGAAAGAATAAGGCCGGTTTTGGCCATTTCCCGAATTTTTTGATCTACGATATCCGGAAGAACCGCCGGCCCTTGGGAATTGCGTCCCCGGCCGGTAATGATACGGACGGTGAACAGGCCATCTTCTTTGGCCTGTTGCAGAAAAATTTCCGTTTTCAGGTGGGCCTGAATACCGGAAAAGCCATGGAGGTCCAGGTTTTTCTGGGGGGCGGGGTAACGGCGCAGCCGTTCTTTGAGGCTGATGCCCGGGCCTTGGGAAACCCCTGTTTTTTTTTCTTTTAAAAGTCGTTCCGTACCTTTATCGCCCAGACTGTTGCGCAACTGGACGGAAAAATCAAGGGGTTCCGACTTTCTGGCGGCCGCTCCCGTAGCTGGAACGGACATACTCTCTGTCGCTTTTCCCCCATATTTCGTTTCTTCCCGAAAAACCATAGTGAAATCGGTTTGATTCCGTAAAAGGGGAATACCGTTTTTATCTTTCAGCAGTGGTTTCTGTTTTTTTCCCGCTGGAGAAGGCTGTTGTCTCCGGGCATGGGAAGGCAGTTTGTGATTTGATTCGTCCCCATTTCCTCTGGGAGACAGCATGGCCCTGAAAAGATCCTTTTCTCCGTCCAGCAGGGGAAGACCGGAGCGCGTGGTAGTGCGACGGGTTTTTTTAGGGGCTGGTGCGGATGTCTCCCTTTTCGGAGATGGGGTCCGAGTGATTTTTTCGGGGGGAGAGGCGGGTTCATCGGTAAAAAAAGCTTCTGCGGCCTTATCCAGTCTGGGAATATTGTTTTTGTGGCGGGTGAGCACGGATTGGGTAGCCGGAGGTTTTTCATGAAAAGCGGCTGCAGCAGAGGGGGGCTTTTCTCCGGAACAGTCCGGATTGGGAGATGGCGTGGCAGGCACCTCTGGCTGTGGAGATTTTTTCCGAAATAATTGCTGAAGTCCTTCGAATACACTCATATCAGGCAAAGTTTCCGTTGGTATCATCCGGTTCGGGCAGAAGAATTTCTCTGGGCCTGGCCCCGTCTGCCGGACCGACAATGTTTTCTTTTTCCATGGTCTCAATGATCCGTGCGGCCCGGTTGTAGCCGATACGAAGGTGCCTCTGCACGGATGATATGGAGGCCTGACGGGTGCGCAGTACCAGGTCGACGGCCTCGTCATAGCGGTCATCGTATTCCGTTTCGCCGTTTTCGGTGGATTCCGCATGGGCGGTTTCCGTGACGTCCGGCAGATATTCGGGAGCTTTTTGAGATTTGATGAATTCTGTTATACGGAAAAGTTCTTCTTCGGCCACAAAGGCTCCGTGGATGCGCTGGATGCGGGAGGTTCCAGGAGGAACAAAAAGCATGTCACCATTACCCAGCAGGCTTTCCGCACCCATACTGTCAATGATGGTTCGCGAATCAATTCTGGATGAAACCTGAAAGGATATGCGGGTGGGGAAGTTCGCCTTGATCACACCGGTGAGCACATCCACCGACGGCCGCTGTGTGGCAAGGATCAGGTGAATGCCTGCGGCTCTGGCCATCTGCGCAAGACGGGCAAGGGCTACTTCCACATCCCGGGATGCCACCATCATGAGGTCTGCCAGTTCATCAATAATGATTACGATAAAGGGCAGGGGGGCGTCCAGGCCCGTGGCTCTCATTTTTTTATTGAATCCGGTGATGTTGCGAGTCTGATGGTCTGCCAGCAGTCCGTATCGCCGCTCCATTTCCCTTACAGCCCAGTACAGGGCGTTGGTGGCCAGTTTCATGTCCGTTACCACCGGAGAAATGAGGTGAGGAATGTCGTTGTAAAAAGAAAGTTCAATTCGTTTGGGGTCAATCATCAGCAGCTTCACTTCGTCGGGTCTGGCCTTGTAGAGAAGGCTGGTGATCATGCTGTTGAGTCCAACGCTTTTGCCTGTTCCCGTGGCCCCGGCGATGAGGAGGTGGGGCATCTGATCCATGGGTGCCACCACAGGACGACCTTCGATATCTTTTCCCAGGCAGAGGGTCAGTTTGGAGGGATGCTGGAGGAAAGCGGGTGATTCAATGACTTCCCGAAGCCTTACCATCTCTCTGTCCTGGTTGGGGATTTCAATGCCGATAACATCTTTTCCGGGGATGGGTGCCACTATACGGATGCTGAGAGCGGAGAGCGCAAGGGCGAGATCGTCGGAAAGATTGACAATTTTGCTGATTTTGATGCCCGGTGCAGGTCTGTATTCAAAGGTGGTGATAACAGGGCCGGGCACAATGCGGACCACCTCCCCCCGTATGCCGAAATCTCCCAGTTTGCTTTCCAGAATTTCAGCCTTTGTCTGCAGGGAGGCGCTGTCCTGAGTGGGCGGAGCCGGGTCTTTCGGGGTAAGGAATCCCGGATCCGGCATCTGCCAGTCCGCCTGGGGCTCCGGCCGTGCTGTGGGAGTCGTTTTCTCCCACAGAGGTACTGGGACGGATGGAGTGGAAACGGAAGCTTTTTTCTGTTCAGGCGGCAAAGACGGAGGGGATACTGGAACGGCCGCGGCAGGCAAGGATGGCAGGGTTTCTGTCGGTTCTGAGGGATTTTTCCCTGAACTCAGCCCTGTGGATGCCGGTTCTGTTGGTTTTGTCTCCGTCTGCTTGCCTGTGGGTGCGGGGAAGACAATTTCGGCTTGTTGCCTGCCAGAGGCTCTGTCCAGCTGGGAGATCATTCCGTGGAAGCGGGTCTGCACCGCATGGGTCAGATTCCGGTCTTCCTTTTGCAGGGCAAGGAGCTTTCCCGTAAGATTGAGGGCTGCCGTGAGAAGTAGTTTTTCGTTTCCCACGGAGCTTTTGCTTGGAGGGGTAGCCTTTTGTACATATTGCAGTTCCTCCTTCAGCAGGGCAAGTACGGACTCCGGATCCGAAACGCCGGAAGACGCCCGGATTTTGTGGGGGGTTCCGAAAAGATCAATGGTTACAATATCTCGGGGATCGGCCTGGGACATGCGTGCTCCATATGGGTCAACAATGACAGTTACTCCTGTCTAATCTAGCATTGTAAAGAATCCGGATCAAGGAAGCATCCCTTTGATCGTACTTCAGGGGCGAACGGCCAGTACGTGGCCGCAGCTTTCGGTGGATCGGCTCTGTCTCTGGAAAACCCGTTCGTTTCGGGCCGTGACCACCCGTACCTCACTGCGATAGCCCCGGCTGAAAAGTTCACTGCTCCAGTACCATCTGTCCGGATGGGGCAGGGGATAGGAGGGTGCATTTTTGAAGATCTGGGCCAGTTCATTTTCCATGGGCAGGCGCCAGTCCGTGTTTCCGCCGAGGGTGAGATTCTGTACAAAAGTACGGGCTGAATCATAAGTCAGGCAGCTGCCTGTATGCGCTTCGGAATCGGTTAGCATCCATATTTTCCCTGTGTGGTTATCCCGTACGGTGCCGTTGTTCTGAAGGGAAAAACGATCCTGAACATGCATCAATAACTGCTGCATCTGACGGACAGCCAGTGCAAGACGTTCTCTGGCTTCTGTGGCCCGGGCCCTTTCTTCCGCCAGTTGCTGTTGCCGGGCAAGGGCCTGCTGTCTGGCTATTTCGTCCCGGCTTTGCTGTTCCCGAACCTGCTGCTCTTCCAGAATACGGCTGCGAAGGCTCTGTGCCCGGTAACGGTAGTGGGGAGGCGGAGATTCTGTCAGATAGCGGTCCAGCAGAGCCATGCGGGCCGAATCTGTCAGGCCGGAACGGGCCAGCCCTGTTTCCAGTTCTTCCCACATTCTGTCTTCTCTGCTTTTTTGTTCAAGTTCTGTAATGCGTTCACGGATGAAAGCCAGAATGGCCGGATTGGTTTCATTCCGGCGGGCCTGTTCATAGTAGCGTAGTTGTTCTTCATGGGTGGGTCGTTCACCCGCACCCGCAATGAGGTCGGCTATGCGCTGCTGATGAAGAAGCTTGGAAAGGTGAGCCTGCAGGCTTTCTTTGTCCGGATGATGGGGGTAATTTCTGGAAAATGCATGGATAGCCTGTACGGCATGTGCCCGCTCTCTGTCGTCTGAGGCCGGAAGGGCCAGTATCTCTTTCAGTTGCCCATCGGCCATGTGCCGGATATGCTTTTCAAGGATCTCTCTTCCGGGGTTATCCGGAAAACGAGACTGGAAACGCCGCGCTTCTTCCAGCCAGCTTTCCCTGGAGATTTCCGCTGCTGTTCTGTCGGCCATAGACTGGGCCATGGTTTGTATGCGGTTTTCACGGAGCTCTATGACAAGTTCTCTTTTGGGGCCTTCCTGATGGCGGGCAAGGAATCTGTCATAGAGGCGCAGGGCCATTTCAAAGCCATGGGAATCCATACCAAGGTTCTTTTTTTCCAATGCCAGTTCCCGGTAGTCCCGTTCCTGAATGATTTCCCGCAGTCGAGTTCTTGCACGAACAAGGTCTTCACTATGGGGGCTATGGGGAAAAGCCTCCAGAAAACGGGTGAGGATAACTTCCTGCTGCTCGGGCAGTTCCAGTCGGGTGAGAGATTGCTGAAGGCTCTGATAGGCATCATGGTGCCGGTACCTTTCATGGGCAAAGCGGGCCGCCGCTGCACCCACGGTGATCAGGGCAAAAACGAGGATGAGGCTGGCCCATTTTGTTTTCCTGTCGGAAGAATGGTCTGGCTTCGGGGCTGCCTGTTCGGGTCCCGGAGGCTTTTTTCCGGCAAGCGGTTGAAGAGCTTCCGGTTCAGCATGGCCGTTGATTCCACTGATGGGAAGGGGTTGCAGGTTTTCCAGCCCTTCTGGCTGAGTGAAATCCGGCTGGATGGCGTGGCGTACTTCTTCATCGGAAAAGACATAGGCACTCAGTGCGGCCAGGTCTGGATCCGTTCCGTCTGTATCCACAGCCTTTTTTCCCCCGCTGGATTTATGGGAGGGGGCAGGGGGAGCGACGGGAAGGGGTTGTTTTTCAGCAGGGCTTTGATTGCGACGTTCATCCCAACGCCTGGCACCTTCCATGAGAAGGTGCATCATGGGAACGCGGATCACCCTTTCTGAGGTGGTACACTCCCGCTGCATCTGTATGACAGGGTCCGGAAGGCAGATAATTTCATAGGCCGCTTCCAGACCGGGAAAATCCCCATAGCGTGCGTCGATAACTTCCCCATCCCGGATATAGAGCTGTCCGCTGGAATGGTTTCCCTGAATGGTCAGGGTACAGGTGCTTTTTTCCATTTGTACCATCTGGAGAAAAGCGGGAAGACTGATTCCCTGAATTTTTCCGCCTGGAGATAAGGCCATGAAAGTCCTTTGGATTATTCAGATGCTGTTGGGTCGGGTTCCGGAATGCCTGCCGCTATGGTTCCCTTTTCTGTTTCGGGTTGCAGACATGTGAGACTGTGCACATTGCGGAAACCTCTGGGCAGAAGCTGGCCCCTGCGTCCCCGTATGCCTTTGAAGGCCTCCAGCTGGCCGGGTTTGAGGGACAGGCTTCTTTTCCCTGCCCAGATGGTCAGGGTTGCGTCCTGGGGCAGAAGAATCAGGTGTTTGAGAAACTCTTCTCCGCTGGCGGCACGGGCTGGCAGAATATGGATAATTTTATTGCCTTTTCCTCGTTGCAGAAAGGGCAGATCCTTCAGGGGAAAAATCAGCATGCGGCCTTCGTTGGTAAGGGAGACAAGGAGCATGTTTTTTTCTTCAGCAAGGTGAATGGGCTGCAGCGGTGTGGCACCCCGGGTCAGGGATATAAAGGCTTTCCCAGCTCGGTTCTTTGCCATCATGTCGCCCAACCGTGCGATGAAGCCATAACCGGCATCGCTGGCCACAAGGTAACGGTCTTCGGGCTGTCCCATGAGCAGATGCAGGGGCACGGCATCGGCGGGAAAGCTCAGGCGGCCGCTGAGTGGTTCCCCGTAACCCCTTGCTGAAGGCAGGCCATGGGCAGCAAGAGAATAGGAACGCCCTGTGGAGTCAATGAAAACGGCCTGCTGGTCACTTTTGCCCCGTACATTGACCAGCAAAGCATCGCCGGATTTATAGGGCAGACTGCTTCCATCGACTTCGTGTCCCTTGGCAGATCGAATCCAGCCTTTTTCCGAAAGAATAACCGTTACGGGTTCTGCCGGAAGAATTTCTTCCTGGCGCAGAGCTCTCGCTTCTTCCCTGGCAACAACAGGAGATCTCCGCTCATCTCCGTAGGCTGCTACATCCTGGATAATTTCTTTTTTTATCAGATTTTTCAGTTTTTTTTCGGAACTCAGAAGGGTCTCCAGCCGCTGAATTTCATTGCGGCAGCTATCCTGTTCCGCCTTGAGCCGGATTTCCTCCAGCCTTGCCAGCTGTCGGAGGCGGGTATCCAGAATGTAATCCGCCTGAACTTCCGTAAGGGCAAAACGTTCTATCAAAACGGGCCTGGGTTTTTCTTCATTGCGGATAATGGCAATGATCTCATCAATGTGAAGGCAGGCCAGCAGAAACCCCTCCAGAAGATGGAGTCTTTCCGTGAGCTTTTCGAGGCGGTGGGTGAGTCGTTTCCGGACGGTTTCCGTGCGGAATATCAGCCACTGGGTTAGCAGGCTTTTCAAACCCAGTACGCCGGGTTTACGATCCAGATTGATGAGATTAAGATTGACCCTGCAGTTTTTTTCCAGATCCGTTGTGGCAAACAGATGGGCCATGACAGCACCGGCATCCACCCTGGTATTTTTCAGCACGATAACAAGCCGGACAGGTTCCTCATGATCCGATTCATCCCGCAGGTCTATCACCATGGGAATTTTTTTGGTCTGCATCTGAGCGGCTATCTGTTCGAGAATCCGGGCTCCGGAAGCCTGATGGGGCAGGGCTGTAATGATGATTTCCCCGTTTTCTGTGGAATAAACGGCCCGCATTTTAATGGAACCATGGCCGGATTCATAGATGGCCCGGATGTCTTCTTTGGGAGTGATGATTTCTGCACCTGTGGGGAAATCCGGCCCCTGGATATGCTTACAGAGATCATCGGTGTCCGCTTCCGGATGATCCAGAAGATGAATACAGGCAGCCGCTACTTCCGAAAGGTTATGGGGCGGGATATCCGTTGCCATACCTACGGCAATGCCTGAAGCGCCGTTGATGAGAACATTGGGAAGGCGGGCCGGAAGCACTTTGGGTTCCGGAAGGGTGCCGTCAAAGTTGGGCATCCAGTCTGCGGTGCCCTGACCCAGTTCAGACAGGAGAAGATCCGCGTAGGCCGTGAGTTTGGCTTCCGTATATCGCATGGCCGCAAAGCTTTTGGGGTCATCCTGAGCCCCCCAGTTGCCCTGTCCGTCCACCAGAGGATAGCGGCAGGTGAAGGGCTGGGCCAGATGCACCATGGCTTCATAGCAGGAGGAATCACCGTGGGGATGGTACTTGCCCAGCACATCTCCCACCGTACGGGCGGATTTTTTGTATTTGGCTCCTGCCTTCAGTCCCAGCTCGCTCATGGCGTAAACAATACGGCGCTGTACTGGTTTCAGGCCATCTCCGATATGGGGCAGGGCGCGGTCCAGAATCACGTACATGGCATATTCAAGGTAGGCAGCTTCCGCGAAGGCGTCCAGACCGAGAGCTTCATCATTTTCCAGCCTGTCGGGGGCCGGGGTTTCATGGCCCATCACTGTACCTCCCTTTCTTCTTCTGCTTCCACAAGGGCTTCGTCGCCGTGGTTTTCCAGCCAGACCCTGCGGTCCTGAGAACGCTTTCTGGCCATGAGCATATCCAGCATATCAAAGGTTCGGATGTCATTGTTCAGGGTGAGGCGGACCAGTCGACGGGTATCCGGTGCCATGGTGGTTTCCTTAAGCTGCAAAGGGTTCATTTCTCCGAGGCCTTTGAAGCGAACAACCTGAATCGTGGCTTTTTTGCCTTTTTTCCGTGCAATCCTGTCCAGAATGGCCTTTTTTTCTGATTCATCCAGTGCATAATGGACCTCTTTACCCACATCAATACGAAAAAGGGGCGGCATGGCCACATATACGTGGCCATGTGTCACCAGAGGCTGAAAATGCCGCATGAAAAGAGCGCAGAGCAGGGTGGCAATGTGAAGACCATCGGAATCGGCGTCCGCAAGAATGCAGACTTTGGCATAGCGAAGATCAGACAGATCTTCGGAGCCGGGGTCCACGCCTATGGCAACGGAGATATCATGAATTTCCTTGGAACCAAGAATCTGGGCTGAATCGATTTCCCAGGTGTTGAGAATTTTCCCCCTCAGGGGCATAACAGCCTGAAACTGACGGTCTCTGGCCTGTTTGGCCGAGCCCCCGGCTGAATCACCTTCCACCAGAAAAAGTTCGGTTCGGGCGCTTTCCTGGGATACGCAGTCCGCCAGCTTGCCGGGAAGCGCGGGGCCGGAGGTTATTTTTTTTCTCGATACGGTTTTGGCTGCTCTGAGGCGTTTCTGGGCAGCCTGAATGATAATGGAGGCAACGGCTTCTCCCACCTCCGGGTGGCGGTTCAGCCAGAGACTGAAGGTGTCCTTGACCGCTGCGGAAACAAAACTGGCTGCCTGGCGGGAAGAAAGTCTTTCTTTGGTCTGGCCGGAGAACTGGGGCTCGGACATTTTGAGAGACAGAACAAAAGAACAGGACTCCCAGACATCTTCCGGTGCCAGCTTGACCCCCCTCGGGAGAAGATTTCTGAATTCACAGAATTCTTTAAGGGCTATGAGCAGGCCGGACCGGAACCCGTTGACATGGGTTCCGCCCAGAGGGGTGGGTATGAGATTGACATAATTTTCTGATACCAGCCCCGGTCCTTCAGCCATCCATGTGGCAGCCCACTCCACGGTTTCGTTTTCTGTGTCATGGTTACCGGTAAAGGGTACTTCCGGTACCCGTTCCTGCATACCCAAAGTGGTGTCGAGATAATCCCTGAGACCGTCTTCGTAGCACCAGCTTTCTTTTTCCCCTTTAATTTCATTGGAGAACAGTACCTCAAGACCGGGGCAGAGAACCGCTTTGGCACGGAGAATATGGCGGAGCTTGCTGACGGAAAAGTCCGGTGTGTCGAAGTAGCGGGGTTCGGGCCAGAAATGCACCCTGGTTCCGGTATTTCTGCGGCTGACCGTGTCCAGAACCTGGAGGTCGCTGACCTTGTATCCCTGTTCGAAGACAATACCGTAACAATGACCGTCCCTGCGGATTTCCACTTCAAGGCGCCGGGAAAGGGCGTTGACCACAGATACACCAACACCGTGGAGACCACCGGAGAAGCGGTAGGTTTTGCTGGAAAATTTGGCTCCTGCGTGCAGACGGGTCAGAATGAGCTCAACACCGGTAAGTCCTTCTTCCGGGTGGAGATCCACAGGCATGCCCCGACCATCATCCAGCACGGAAATGGATTGATCTTTGTGGAGTATGACGCTGATTTTTTTGGCAAAACCGGCTATGGCTTCATCAACAGCGTTATCAATTACTTCCTGAGCCAGATGATTGGGCCGCTGGGTGTCGGTATACATCCCCGGTCGTTGTCGGACAGGGTCAAGTCCTTTCAGAACTTCAATGGATTCGGATGTATAGGCTGTGCCGGAAGGGGCAGATCTGTCAAACATAAAAATTCCGATACCGGTACATGGTTGTCAATGGGAGGCAGTTTCCGATAGCTGACGGCTGGCTGCCAAAGTTGAATCTTATATAGAAACCGGATCCTGATGGCTATGGAAAATTTTGACCCGGTCAGGCACCTGTCTCTGAAAGCATGGTAATGCCACCCGGTGGGCAGTTCTTTCTGGTACCTGACTGCAGGTACCGGATAAAAAAGGGAAAAACCGGCCATGGTGGGGATCAGGGAAGAAAGCCCATGGATCTGGAAATTTCCATGGCCGTTGCCAGCAGATCACGGGTATGCATGTCTCTGTCCGGGCCGGACAGGAGACCTGGGCTGTCTGAAATACTGATGGCACCGGCGCATTCTCCGCTGCTGTCCCATACGGGAGCGGCAATGCAGCTAATGCCGTTCATATACTCTTCGGACTCCGTGGCAAATCCCGTAAAGCGTATCTGGCGGATTTCTTCCTGAAACAGTGCCTTATCCGTACGTGTCCGGGGTGTAAAAGGTGCAAATTCCGTTTCATCCACAAATTCCCTGCAGATATCTTCCGAAAGAGAGGCCAGCATGGCTTTTCCGAGGGCTGTGCAGTAGGCGGGCAGTCTCGGACCCAGATGGTGCTGAAATCCGGCATGGAAATGGGGAAACAGGTTCATGGTAACAAGGGCGGCGTTTCGGTCCCAGATGGCAAGGCGGGTCATCCGGTTGGTCGTTTCCGCCAGTCGGCGGGCCGGAGCCATTCCCACCTGATTAATTTTGAGAGTGGCGGAAAGATAGGTACCCAGCTCATAGATTTTAAGACCCAGAGCGTATTTTTTTGTCTCCGGATCCTGCTGTAGAAAACCTTCTTCATGGAGGGTCTGCATGAGTCCATGTACGGTGGGTTTAGGCAGCTCCATTCGTTTACTGACATCGGTAATGCCAAGTCTTGGGTTTTTACTGGAAAAAAAGGAAAGAATGCGCAGGGCGCGTTGCACGGACTGTATGCTCATGGAAAAAATGCTCCAGATTTTTCGGGTCGGTTGTCAGCGGACCGTAGCTGTGGCAGCAGCGGGTTGTTCCGGGATTCTGGGAAAAAGGAGGACAAAACGTATGCCGCCTTCTTCCGGGCTTTCACACAGGATGCTTCCCCTCAGGGTCTGGGAGACCAGGTTATAGACAATGTGCATGCCAAGACCTGTTCCTCCGCTGCCCCTTGCGGTGGTGTAGAAGGGATCGAAAATATGCTTCAGGGTCTGGGCGGAAACACCTTTCCCATTATCCCGGTAGATCATCTTTACCATATCACCGCTTTGTTGGATGTCAAAATGCATTTCACCCCTGTCTTCCGGATCGAAGGCATGGGTCAGGGAGTTCAGGATGAGATTGGTGGCAATCTGGGAAATGGCTCCGGGATTCTGGTAAAGTTCCAGTTTTTCCGGGCAATGGATAATGGTCTTGTGATGGGTATGGCGCAGTCGTGGTGTGAGGCTGAGTATGGTGTCTTCCAGATGGTTTCTGAGCAGAAAGCGTCGTTGCAGGTTGCTGGTCTGGTCCACGGCAACCTGCTTGAAACCCGTTATGAGGTCTGCTGCTCGCTTCAGATTGGTTTCAAGGATATCCGTTGCCTCTACAGCCGTTGACATATAGGCAGTGAAATCGGATTGGCGAAGTTCCCCCGAAGAAAATGTTTTTTGGATTTGCCGGGTTTTTTCCCCAAGAAATGAGGCTGCTGTGATGCTGTTCCCCACGGGGGTATTGATTTCATGGGAAATACCTGCCACCAGTGAGCCCAGAGAGGCCATTTTTTCCGATTGGACCAGCTGCTCCCGTGTATTCTGAAGAGCTTCTATGGATTCCTGCAATTCCCGGTTCATCCGTTCCAGCTCAAGGCTTCGTTCCCTCAGGGCGGTTTCCGTTTCCTTCTGTACCGTAATATCAAAGGCCATTTCGTATCGGACCATGCGCCCGTCGGGCCACCGTATGCCACGGCTCAGGCAGCGGAACCAGTTGAGTGTGCTTTCGTTGAAGAACTCATGGGTGTGGGGCTGGTCTCCATAGGTATGGAGGCCGTTGCAGTGAGAACAGGGAGTCTGTGTACCGTGAATTACCTCATGGCAGATTTTTCCCGTTGCATCTCCCCATAACTGCTTGAATGCCTGATTGACAAAGAGAATGCGATGGGTGGCAGGGTCTGTCACATAGATCACCTCATGGATACTGTCAAAAATAGATAGCAGCTGTTCCCTTTCCTCATTGAGGGTGGCTGTCCGCTCTTCGACCCTTTTTTCCAGCTCCTGATTCAGGGCCTGCAGTCGGGTGAGGATCTCGTTAATGGTATGGACCAGCTGTCCCAGTTCATCCTCTTCATTGCCTGGCGGGATGGAGATGCGTTTTTCTTCTGGTCGGGAAGGATGGATGGTGGCAATTTCCCGGGTCATGCGCAGAAGGGGACGGGCCAGGCTTCGGTAGAAAATATAGGAAAGAAGCGTGGCGATGACGAGATACTGGATAAGATCCATGAGAAGGCCGGTTCCGGTCCGTCGGAGCAGTCCCGTAAAAATGGGGTAGCCGTCAATCTCTATTTCAATATAGCCTACGGTTTCATTATAGCTTCCATCTGTTTCCGGTTGAAAAATCAAGGAGTGACGGAAGGGGGGAGGCTGAGGAATCACACTTCGTAATGGGCGGAAAAAAACTACCTCATGCAGATTATCTTTCTGAACAAAAACGGCGCCAAAATCATCCACAAGGCGAACACGGCCAATGATTGGAAGGCTGAGAAGGCCGTTGGCAATGCGTTCGCCGAGTTTCGCATCCAGATGATACAGTGCCTGGGCGGCAGAGGCTTCACTGATGGCAAAAAGCTGATGCACATGATCTTCCAGAATGTCAATTTCGCTGAGGTAATCCAGACTGGCTCGGATTCCGCTGGTAATAAGACCCATGATCATGGTCAGGGCAAGAACCCATAGTACCTGACGAAGCGCTAGTTTGCGGCGGGTATGCCGGTATAGTCCGTTCATTGCGGTCCCCCATGGCTGGGCTCGATGATGGCATTCAGATAATCAATCAGTGTGCCGTCTTTTTTCATTTCTGCTATGGCCTCATTGATGGCCGGAAGCAGCATGGCTGCAGGACTGGTTCTGGCAATTCCGATATGGAGATCCCATGAATCCAGAGGCTGGGAATGGATGTCAAGAAATATGGCGTCGGGAGAAGCAGCAAGGTGAGCCTGAAGACTGCTTTCCTTGGCTATGAGCAGGTCGATGCGACCAGCAGCGAGAATTCGCAGGCCTGCCTCCACTCCCGGGAGAAGTTCAGTCCTGAATCCATGTTTTCTGGCAGCATCTTCGATATGGGGAGAATGGCCGGGAACCAGCCCGATGGTGTATTCCCTGAGGTCATATATGTCGTTAAATGGGATATGTGCATATTTTCGGGTATCGTAGCAAATGAGGGTTCGGCTGGTAAAAAGGGGATCGGAGTAGAGCAGAAGGGAGTTCAGTGATTCCTGTTTCTGGACCAGAAGAACACCATCCAGACGGCCGAATTCCAGCATGCGGACTACGCGCAGCCATGGGTGGATTACTACCTGTATGTGGCGGCCTGTATGGGAAAAAATCGTGGCAACCAGGTCGATGCCCGGCCCTTTGCTGGTAGGGCCGTAGCCTCCCTCTACCCAGGGGGGCATGGGATCCGTTCCGAGAAGGTAGGGTATGTCGGCTCGCAGATTTCCCTGCCCAAGGCAAATGCCCAGGTAAAAGAAAAGCAGTAAGGCGCTATTCCGCAGAGAAAAAAAGGTCATGAAATTTCAATCATGGGTTCAGGGTTCGCCTGTCCGGGTGGTTTTTTCCGTCACGGCAAAAAAACATGGCCACTGAGCAGCAACCTTTTCCTTGCTTTCTGTGTCCCTATGTATGGTGAAGTCAATATGAGTCGCAAGGGATTTCGCATGCAGCCGGAACAGACGTTTTTTTCTGTCAGTTAAAACCGCAGGGCTATAGCTGGAAAGGGCGCACAGTCCGAAATGGTTAAGCGGTGTTTGTCTTGGATGCCAGTTTCCGTAGTTGGCGCCATATGACAGTAAACCGTCAGCTACGTATGCTGCATGGTGACTTTTAGGCATGTTACTGTAAAAGAGAAATTGATTTTGTTTTCAATTTCCAAAAGCTGCCGACTTCCCATATTCAAAAAGGTATGGAAAGGCTCTGAAGGAATTTCCCGGAGTTTATCGGTCGGGAAACCACGGTCTGGTGTCGGATACATCAGGGATACCGTCTCCGTCTGAGTCAGGATCGAGCAGAAGACCCGTTGCATCGATGACTTCCTGTGTTGCCAGTACAGAAAAAAAGTCCGGCCTGCCATCTCCGTCTGTGTCAAAGCGGGCAGCGGCCAGAGCAGGAAAAGCGTCATAAGTAAGAACTCCCTGCCGGATGCGAAGCAGGGCTTTTGGAAATTTTGCTTCGGTTATGGTTATGCCCTCTAAAGCTTGATAGGCTTCATGAAACCATCCCATATAACCCCATGCCTCTGCTGTACGAAAGGCCATCTGTTCTGCGATGAGGGGGTCATGAAACTGGTCAGCAAGGACGGCACATTCCGCAAGAATCCCACGGGCACGATCATCTCGAATGCCAAAATGATAATATATACGGGAAATTTTAAAAAGAAACTGCAGTTTTTCTTCAATTAGCCGGTCTCCGTACAGGGTAGGATCCGTATTATTCATAAGAAACCGGTGGACTCGTTCATGTTCTGTGAGAATCCGACGGTGCAGGGATCCGGCATTCAGACTGCGGCTGAGAATGGCGATTCTGTGGATGATGGTTGCACTGCGGTGGGAAGGAGTGATGTCTTCAAAGCTATCCATGGCCATGGAAAAAAGTGATTCGGCAAGCGATGGCAGGGATTCGCTAAAGGCCTGAGCAAGGCTTGCCAGGCACTCTGCCGCCTCATGGCCGGAAAGATGATGGTGAATGCGTGCGATTTCTTCTTCTGCAAAGGATCGGGCTTTTTCATACTGTCCAGACTGGATAAGGGCCGTTGCCAGGCGTCTGGTTTCAGGTAGCAGGATTTTTTTTCCCTGGGAAGACTGGCGCAGGCCAGCCAGATGCTGAGTTAGAAGAGGAGCCTGCAAGCCGGCTTCAAGGCGTGACGCAAGAGCCCGTGTGGCAAGTGTGCGATGGAGGGTGGGAGGGTCACAGCTTGCAATCCATGCAACAATGGCCTCTTCGTTTTTAACAGGACCCATGGCCGAGGCAAGGCGGATGGCCAGATCCTTCTGAATGAGAGGAGGCGCGCGAAAATTGTGCCGTTGCAGATCCGCCTGCAGGATGGCAAGGGATTCCGGTTCCATGGAAGGATCAGGATGTATGATAAAGGGCAGTACCGTTGGGATCTGATGCCGGAGGTTCATGGCTTCTTCGTGCAGTCCGGATGAGAAAAGACTTTCACCGACGGAAGGAAGCCATATCTCAAAGCTATTACCGGATTTTGATGCACGGAGGGCCTGTTGCCAGTCTGCCATTAGAACGGTATACAGCTGGCTGACTTTTTCCCGGTTCCCTATTTCTCCGTAAATACGAAGGAGATGCACTGTTGCAATGGAGCGGTGTGTTTCCGGCTGCCACCAGTCCTGACGGGTGATAAAATAAGTGTGGCCGAGATCTTCCTCTTCCTGAGAGCCGGACTGTCCTGTGGAGTTCCGGATCAGGGGAATGAGTTTTTCCATGATGATGGCAATGCGTTCTGCCGTCATCACATCCTGCCGGTCAATGGCCATACCTGCGGCAATTCGGAGGGTGTAAAATGTGCGGAGAGTTTCTTCGGGTAGCGGAGTTTTTTTTCTGAGGTAGTTTTCAATGGACTGAAAGGTTTTTTGCATTTCTTCA
This sequence comes from Desulfobotulus pelophilus, assembly GCF_026155325.1. NCBI lineage: Bacteria > Pseudomonadati > Thermodesulfobacteriota > Desulfobacteria > Desulfobacterales > Desulfobacteraceae > Desulfobotulus > Desulfobotulus pelophilus. Next base: position 138,877 of record NZ_JAPFPW010000005.1, read on the forward strand.
TAATTTTTTTCAGAATGATGGAACTCCAGCCATAGAAGCTGAACAGGAAGCGTTTTCCTTTCATTTTTCGGAAAGCTTGCATCCAGGCGTTGCAGCAGGATTGACGCTTCCTTTTCCAGGCCAAGCCCCATGAGGTGGCAGTAGGCCAGCCGGTAGACAAAGAAGCGGTTTTTTTTCTCAAGCCGGGTATCTGCCACATGAAGTGCTGCGTCCATTTCTTCCCGCATGAGAAGAATACGGGCCAGAATTTCATGATAATGGGGGTGCTGCTCCGGATTGGGGAAACGGTTCATTACCTGCCACACAAAGCTTGCGGGAGATGCCCCCGAAGTGTGGAAAAGTGCTGCCCTTGCCCGGTTGTTATTACCGGGAAGATCATCGGGGTGCATGGTGTAATCCGCAGGCAGCGGGTACAGATTGTCGAGGCTGAGCCGGTAGACCCTGGTTTCTTTTTCATAAAAGGAAGAATGGGTGCAGCCCCAGAGTAAAACAAGGGAGGAAAAGGAGAGCAGGAGTGTGCGCAGTCTCATGATCCGGACCGTGCGGAGGCGATATGAAAGGATGGTGGTTTCATGGCCGTATGGTGACATAGGGGGCATTTCCCCGGTTTTGTGAATCTCCTGCGGTCCGTGAACTCATACCCACAGGATGGGCATTCTGCCGGAATATGATGAATTCGTTGATTCAGCGACCGGAGGCTTTTTTCCACATGGGGAAGTGCGCGGAGGATTTCCTTTTCAGAAAGCCTCAGCGTGGTGGATAAATCCCTCAGACTATGGGGACCTTCCATGAGAAGTTGCCGGATTTTCTGCCTGTGGGTGTGCTCCATTGGAAATCTTTCTGTCAGCCCATGCGTATGGTTCGGGGTCGGAGGGACTCCGGGCACTGTTCCAGAAAATAGCTGTCCGTCATGCCGGAAATAAAATCCCGCACAATGGCTGCATCCCTGTGGCTGCGGATATAGTCTTTATCCATGTGATGAAGAAAGTGGGTGAAGACAGGGCTGTTTTCTCTTCTGAGAGCCAGATCGTCCATAAATCGGCTGAAAAGAAGATGGAAGAGATCCCGGATGCCATGAAGGTGTTGCTTGATGGCAGGGTTCAGATAAATGGCCTCCATATTAAATTGCCTGAGGGTAAAAAGGGCATGGGAAATCTCAGGGCTGAAGCGGATGGCCTCACCGGCCTGGCTGCTAGCAATAATATCGGTGACCAGGCGGTAGACGATGGTTCCGTTGGTCTCCCCCAGAATAGCTACGGATGCAGCAGGCAGATCTTCCCTGCGGATGATACCGATGCGGATGGCGTCTTCAATATCTCTGCCGATATAGGCAATGGTATCTGCCATGCGCATGACACAGCCTTCATAGGTCATGGGGGTGAGCGGAGTTTCCGGATGGTGGATGAGCGTGTCTATTTCTGTTTCAAGAGTACGGAAATTTTTATTAATTTCCGGTTTCAGTGCAATGTCGTGAACTTCACCATCGTGGCAGAGAATGCCGTCCAGAGTCTGGATGCTTAAATTCCATCCCCTGCCCTTGCGCTCCACTTTGTCAAGAAACTGAACGCTCTGGGCATTGTGCTGGAAGGTCCCGATGCCGCAGGCAAGACATATGTCCGATAAAAAGCGTTCGCCATCGTGGCCAAAGGGAGAGTGGCCTATGTCATGCCCAAGGGCAATGGCTTCAATGAGATCTTCATTCAGCCCCAGAAAGCGGCCGATGGTACGTCCTATTTTCGACACAAGCTGCACATGCAGCACCCTGTGTGTGAGGTGATCGTTGCGGATGAGGCTGAATACCTGAGTTTTATCGATGTATCGGGTATAGGCCATGGAGTGCAGAATGCGGTCGCTGTCCACGCTGAATGGGAAACGGTAATCTGTGGTAAGTTTTGCTTCGGAACAGCGGCGCACGGCTTCCTTGCCTGCGGCGGCATGGGAACAAAAGGGTCTGTTTTTTTGTACTTCATTGGAAAGGGAAGACATGGCCCTCCAGGGGAAAGCGGGCCGCATGTCAGGCGGCCCGCATGTTTCAGAGACGATCCATGAGATTTTTGATAACGGTTTCCAGATCCCTTGTAAAGCCGGAATCTGTTCGGGCTATGGGTTCTCCTGCATCGCAGGCATCCACAACCTTGGCATCGTAGGGCAGGGTGCCGAGAAATGCAATCCCCGTTGCCAGGGCTGTGGCCTGTCCGCCTCCTGTTTTGAAAAGGGCAATGCGCTGGTTGCAGTGGGGGCAGTCAAAGGGACCCATGTTTTCAACAAGACCTGCAATTTCAAGGTGGACAGTTTTGCAGAAGTTGATGGATTTCCGTACATCGGCCAGGGCCACTTCCTGGGGTGTGGTTACCACAATGGCTTTAGCGTCGGGAACACTCTGCACCACGGTCAGGGGTTCATCTCCGGTGCCGGGAGGTGCGTCGATGATCAGAAAATCCAGGGTTCCCCATTCAACGGAAGTGATGAACTGCTGAATCATACCGGATTTGGCAGGGCCGCGCCAGATGACGGCCTGATCCTTGTCCTGCATCAGTGACTGCATGGAGATAACGCCCAGATTGTTTCCTCCATCAGCAGGAATCAGACGCTTTTCCTCGGAAACATCCAAAAGCCCTGAAAGTCCCATCATCTGGGCAATGCTGGGGCCATGGAGGTCTACATCCATCAGGCCGGTTTTGAAGCCTTTTTCGGCAAGGGCAACGGCGAGGTTGGTAGCAAGGGAGCTTTTGCCAACGCCACCCTTACCGCTCATTACCAGAAGCTTATGTCGGATTTTCCCAAGGGATTCCTTCATCATTGCTTCTTTTTCATCTACGGGTTTCTTTTTTTTCTGATCGGGCATTTTTTCGTGAATCATTTTTCTCTCCTACCGGTTAGACAGGCTATGGGTTGGGAATGTTTCAGCTGAATCTGGAAAAAGACAGCCCGCAGATGGGAACCGCCGCTTTTCCAAACTCTTCCGGAAGCAGTCCGGAGAAGCAGTAAAAGTTGACCGATAGGGTTGTATTGCCTTGGATGAAAGGCGTCAATAGAATTGTTTTGAGACATGGCTCATAAGTCCGTTCTCAGGCTTTTCTGGTGGGCAGGAGAGGCGGAGAAAGGGTCGTAAGCCGGAAAACCGAGGGGTCGATGGGGTCTGCAGGTGTTATCTGGCGGATACGCAGGCGCAGGATATATTCCCCGCTTTCAATTTCCCATACCCTTGGATTGTCGGAAAGGGTGGTCAGAGTATACAGAACGGCCCTTCGCCTGAGACGTTCCATTCGCAGGATTTCACCCGATTCATCCAGTGCTATGCGGGCTTGAACATGCCTGCCATCCACAAGAAGGAAGGTGGACGGTCCGTCATAGACTACGGATGTCCAGCGGGGCAGGGGAATTTCACCTGCCAGTAATCTGGAGAGTTCATCCATATCGAGGGAAAGGCCCATAAGTCTGCGTGTGATGGCAGAAAGGGATGCTGCCCTATGGATTTTTCCCGTTTCAGAGTCCCGTATGGCAGCCTGATCTGGCCCTGCCGTCATCTCCATGACGGGTGTACCCATGGGGGAAAGGGCCGCTATGCGTATGCCTCTTGTATGGGATACGGCATAGGCGAGTTGCAGGGTTCCTCCCGGAGGCAGGTTTTCAGGAAGGGTCAGTACGGCTCGGCCTGTGAAATGCTGAGGTAAGGTCTGTCGGGCCTGGAGAACGGCGGGAATGGCACCCGAATCCATGGGCATGGGAGTTGTACGGCTGCATGCAGCCGCAGCTGCCATAAAGGCCAGGCATAGAATAAAACGAAAAGCCGTGGTCATGGGCGGATGTCTTTTCTTTCTTCGGCAGAAGGGGTGGAAAGGGATTGGATTTTTTCCCGTATCTGGGAGCTTTCCTGAATAAGAAGGGACTTTTCATAGGCCTTGCGAGCAGCATCGGTTTTGCCGAGGGCCTGGTACACATCACCGAGGTGCTCCAGAATGAGGGGATCCTCCGGGAGAAGACGGTTGGCTTTTTCCAGATAAGGAAGGGCTTTTGCCGGTTTTCCCTGTTTGAAATAGACCCAACCCATACTGTCTGTGATGTAGCCGTCTCCGGGTTTGATTTCCATGGCTTTGCGGATGAGAAACTCGGCCTCATCCAGGCGGATTTCCATTTCCGTAAGGGTATAGCCAAGGTAGTTGAGGGCATTGGCATGATCGGGATTCTGATGGATGAGGATTTCCATTTCTTTTATGGCCTCATCTTTTTTCCCCATTTTGTCCATTACGACACCCAGTCTGTAGCGGATATGCTGGTTCTCCGGATCTGTGCGGAGGCTGTCCTGAAAGATGACCGCTGCTTTTTCAAAGTGTTCAGTTTCTTCGTAAAAGGCCCCGAGATAAAGACGAATGGTCATGTCTTCCGGATTACGAAAATGGGCTTTTTCCAGTATCTGAATACCCTGTTCCGTTTGCCCTGTCTGCTGGTCTATGTAGGCGAGATGAATGACCGCTTTGCGGTATACGGGATCATCGGGAGAGATGGATGCATAGAGCTTACGGGCCTTATCCCGCATACCCGCTTCCTCATGTATAAGCCCAAGAGCGTAGAGAATTTCCGGGTTTTCAGGTTCATGGCTTCGCAGTCCTTCAAGAAGGAAGATGGCTTCACTGAAGCGTCTGTTTTCCACAAAAACGGAAAAGACGGTACGGATGACTTCCTCCCGGGTATCGTCATCATTGAGGGCAGCCATGGTTTCCATGGATTCATGATCTTCGCCGGTCTGCCGGAGGAAAACAGCAAAGTCCATGCGAATCTCCACGGGCATGGCGTCCATTTGCAGGAGGTGGGAATAGGCCTCACGGATTTGGGCTACCAGGGGGTTGTTTTTCCGGGGAGGCATGAGGATTTTTTTGCCCGTTTCGAGATGATCCACGTTTTCCAGAAGGGGATTCAAGGCCATTGCCTGCCTGCGCAAGGAGGGCGATGGCCTGCCCGAATGGCGGACCAGGAGGGCATCCAGGGTATCACCCTCTTGGATTTCAACGGAAATGGAACGGGTCAGTTTGTGGCTGAGAATTTTGATCCTCTCGAGATAGGGCTCCAGAAGGTTAGGTTCTATTTCTATGACAACATCAAAGGTATCCAAGGCCTCATCGTATCGCTGCTGTAGCACAAGAAGCTGGCCGAGGTAATAGTATCCGGGGTACTTGCCGGGGTGATGGGCAATCAGCTTTCTGTAGGTTTCTTCGGCCTTGGCGGGCTGCTTCTGGGCGATGTACAGGTTGCCGAGAATCAGGTAGATCCTTTCTCTGCCGGGATCCAGACGGATAACTTCCTCATAGATAGGAATCAGTTCCTGGATATCCTGTTCGAGCATCTGGCGAATGCCGGCAAGCACGACGAGGGTGTCCGGGTCATGGGGATCCAGATCCCGGGATCGTTGAATTGCCTGAAGGGCGGCCTGAGGCTGTCCGGCACGCACCAGAAGGGCTGCCAGTTCTTTCTGGAGGAAAGCTGACTGGGGATCCAGAGCTACCGCTTGTCTCAGAAATCCGATGGCTTCAAGAACGCGATTCCGGTTCAGTCGTATCTGCGCTTCGGTAAAATAATAATAGGAGGATTCCGATGCCTGGCGAAGCGGTGGTGCGAAGCGGACCTCCGGCATTTCCTGTACCTGTATGGTCATGGCTTCGGGCTCAGCGTGGTGGGGATGTATCGCTTTGGGGCCGCACGCACCCAGCAGAAGGAGAAGGATGATGAAAAAACAGGAAAACCCTGGTTTTAGAGGGGAGGTATATGCATGAAAGATATGCCAAGGGGTGTGCATACAGCGCTCTGCTTTCATGGAATCAGGGTTGCTGGTAAACGTGAACCGGGTGCCCTTCATCGGAGGGCCTCTGTCAGCCGGAAACCGGGATGCCGGAGAAGAAAGAGACCTCTGTCTCAGGATATATCCGATGTATAAATGTCAAAGTCCGGGAGCTCCTTTTGAAAATAGATCTGCATTTTTTTAATGATGCCTTTTTCAACCTGGCGAACCCTTTCCCTTGAAATACCGTGAGCTTCCCCGATTTCCTGCAGAGTGACAGGCTCATCGGAGAAAATGCGTTTTTCAAAAATTTCCAGTTCCCGTTCATTCAGCTGGGACGTAAAGGATGCTATCTTGTCATGGAGCATGTTTTCGATCTGTTTGCGGGCAACCTCATCTTCTGCGGATACAGAATCTGACCCCAGAAAGGACATACGATCGGTTTCTGAATCTTCCCGAACAGGAGCATCGAGGGAAAGGTCCCATGAATCCAGACGCTGATCCATGTCAATGACCTCTTTCTGGGAAACTCCGAGCCGCTCTGCAAGGAGTTTTGGCTTTGGATCAAAGCCCTGATCAATCAGGCTCTGTTTTTCTTTTTTCAGTTTGAAAAAAAGCTTCCGCTGGCCCTGTGTTGTTCCTATTTTAACAAGACGCCAGTTGTCCATGATAAATTTAAGGATATATGCTTTAATCCAGAAGGAGGCATAGTAGGAAAATTTCACCCCTTTATACGGGTCGAATTTCCGTACAGCCTGCATCAGACCTATGTTCCCTTCCTGTATCAGGTCAAGCAGGTTCTGCATCCACACGCGTTGGAATTCGAGGGCAATTTTTACCACAAGGCGAAGGTTGGCTGTGGTCAGTATATAGGCTGCTTCCGGGTCATTTTCTTCCTGTACCCGTCTGCCCAGATCAATTTCTTCTTCACGGGTCAGCAGTTTATATCGACTGATCTCTGAAAGATAACTTTGAAGTGGATCAATTTTGGCCAGAGCCTGGGTGGTTTCCTGTTTACGCGCTGGCAGATGTTTTTTGACGGTATTTTCGGTTGTGGTCTTTTTTTTGGTCATGGCGATATTTCCAGGATGAGCGGTTGCCCTGTTGCTGTGGCTTGAGGCGTCGGAGGCTGCGGATCAAGGAGCTGCAACCTGCCATAAGTTTCTATCATCCCATGCCTGTGAAAGGATGTAAACCTCATAGCATTTTTTCCTCTGATGGGATCTATGGGAAAACGATGCTCCCTCGGTCAAAATGATTTCTGTTTTCGCCTGTTTGCTCTTTCATCACTGGCCCATTGGTGCAGGGTAGTGGTCAGGCAGAAAAACGGATTGGCCGCCTGGATTGTAATGAATTATCCGCTGACCGGTGTAAAAAGCTGTTGGGAAGTTTTTTTTCTGGACAAGGAGGGTCCCCTCTGTTAGTAGATCTTTTCGTTAAGCGCCAGTAGCTCAGCTGGATAGAGCAACGGACTTCTAATCCGTAGGCCGGGAGTTCGAATCTTCCCTGGCGCGCCACCTGTAAAGCCTGTATGGGCGGGAATAACTCAGTGGTAGAGTGCAACCTTGCCAAGGTTGAAGTCGCGGGTTCAAATCCCGTTTCCCGCTCCACATATAATTTTTTTCTTTCCTGTTTTGATGCGGGAATAACTCAGTGGTAGAGTGCAACCTTGCCAAGGTTGAAGTCGCGGGTTCAAATCCCGTTTCCCGCTCCATATCAAGATAAAAAAGACCCTCTGATATTCAGAGGGTCTTTTTTTATATATCACGGAAGAGCCGTGCAGCCTGCACGGCTCTCAGCCAACCCTTACAGCGCTTTTCCTTTTCTTTTTCAGGCATTTGTGGTGAAAACCGTTGATGGGTTTCCTTCCCATGAAGATCCTTTTTGTTTTTCCAGAATCCGGAGGCCAGGCCTGCAAGGTGGGCAGCACCCTTGGCAGTGCTTTCGATGCATGCGGGTCTGTCTACGGGAATGCCCAGGATGTCACTTTGGAACTGCATAAGAAAATTGTTGGCGGCCGCTCCGCCGTCGACCCGCAGCAGCGGGATAGGAATACCCGCATCTCTTTCCATGGCCAGAAGGACATCCCGGCTCTGGTAAGCCAGAGATTCGAGGGTTGCCCGGATGAAGTGTTCTTTGGCTGTCCCCCGGGTGATGCCAAAAACAGCTCCACGGACTTCAGAATCCCAGTACGGAGTCCCTAGACCCACAAAAGCGGGGACTACATACACACCCGTGGTGTTCTCAACCCTGAGAGCATAGAGTTCTGAGTCGCAGGCATTCCGGAACATGCGAAGGCTGTCCCTCAGCCACTGAACAGCGGAACCGGCAACGAATACGGAGCCTTCAAGGGCGTACTGAACCTGTCCGTTCACATCCCAGGCAATGGTGGAGAGCAGGCCGCTTTCACTGGTAACGGCCATTTCTCCCGTATTCATCAGCATGAAGCAGCCTGTTCCATATGTGTTTTTTGTCATGCCCGGCTGGTGGCAGCCCTGGCCGAAAAGGGCTGCCTGCTGGTCTCCTATCCTTCCGGCAATGGGGATAACATGTCCGAAAAACGTTTCTGAAAGGGTGTGTCCGCAGATCCCTGAAGAGGAAACGATGCTTGGCATCATCGTTTCCGGAACCCCCAGAAGGGAAAGGAGTTCCGAATCCCATGTTCTCGTGTGGATGTTACACATAAGGGTGCGGGAAGCGTTGGAAAGATCCGTGACATGAACATGGCCGCCTGTCAGCTGCCATGTGAGCCAGGTATCGATGGTGCCAAAGAGCAGTTTGCCTGTTTCAGCCTTTTCTCTGGCACCAGCCACGTTATCAAGAATCCAGCGGACTTTGGTTCCGGAAAAGTAGGGATCCAGCAGGAGCCCCGTGCGTTGGCGGAACAGGGGTTCGTGGCCTTCGTTTTTTAGTTTTTCACAGATCTCTGAACTTTGGCGAGATTGCCATACAATGGCCCTGTGTATGGGTCTGCCAGTGGTTTTGTCCCATACAACGGTGGTTTCCCGTTGATTGGCAATGCCGATGGCCCCGATGGTCGTGCCGCTGACATCCGGTTTACCCAGCATTTCTGCCACAACGGCCTGTACGGACGACCATATTTCCATGGCATCCTGCTCTACCCATCCGGGTTTTGGAAAATACTGGGTGAATTCCTTCTGGGTGATATGAATAATTTCATTGTTCCGGTTGAAGAGAAGGGCTCTGGAGCTTGTTGTTCCCTGGTCGATGGCCAGGATGTGAGGGAATGGATCCATGGTGCTCCAGAGGCGAGGTGTCTTTGGATGTCGTAGGGAAAAATAGTATGATTTGAAAAGAAAAACGGGATAAAAAAAGCCCCGGAAGAAATCCGGAGCTTTATTCTACAGATTGTGGCGCGCCCGGCACGACTCGAACGTGCGATCTTCGGCTCCGGAGGCCGACGCCTTATCCACTGGGCCACGGGCGCAACAAAAAGAATAATTAGAAGAAAGGCGTTGGCCTGTCAAGATCTTTTATGTAAACCTTGGAATGGAAAGGATTGTCTTTCCGGTCTTCTTCTGGGTTTCCCATGGATTTGTACGGATGATGAAGTTCCTGCCGGAACAAAGGATGTGTTGTTTGTGTATTTTATTTTCGGTGATGGAGAGGATTCCCGGCCCGGAGTGGGGCCTTTTTATAAAGATGCCTTTCAGGCCCAATGAGAAAGCAGGCAGATGAAGAAAACTCCCATAGAACTTCTGGCCCCGGCCAGGGATGCGGCAACGGGCAGGGCGGCCATTCTGCATGGCGCCGATGCCGTATATATCGGAGCAGACCGTTTCGGTGCGCGTGCTGCTGCCGGTAATTCCATGCAGGATATCGAAGAACTCTGTCGTTTTGCCCATCTTTACCATGCAAGGGTGTATCTGGCCCTGAATACGCTTTTGGGGGACCATGAGCTGGAGGCGGTTCGCAGCCTTGTGGAGGAGTCATGGAATGCGGGGGTGGATGCCATTATTTTTCAGGATATGGCATTGCTGCAAATGGATCTGCCCCCCATTGCCCTTCATGCCAGTACTCAGATGCACAACGTGGAACCGGACCACATTGCTTTTCTGGAGTCTGCCGGTGTCTCACGGGTTGTCCTGGCCAGAGAACTGGATCTTAGGGATATTGGCCGCATAGGCAGGCAGACGGGTGTGGAGCTGGAGGTGTTTGTCCACGGAGCTTTATGCGTCAGTTACTCGGGCCGCTGCTGGATGAGCCTGGCTCTGGGGGGCAGGAGTGCCAATCGCGGTGTCTGCGGTCAGCCCTGCAGGCTGCCATGGCGTCTTGTGGATGAAAGGGGAGGAGAGATCTGTCGGGACAGACATCTGCTTTCTCTCAAAGATCTGGATCGCTCTGGAAGTCTGCCTGCACTTCTGGATGCGGGTGTTACTTCCTTCAAGATTGAAGGTCGGCTGAAGGATATGGCTTATGTGAAAAATATAACGGCTTTTTACAGGCAGAAACTGGACAGGGCCCTGGAAGCCCGGGACGACCTTTGTCCGGCTTCCCATGGACGCTGTGCGTATACGTTTATGCCGGATCCGGCAAAAACCTTCCATCGGGGGGGCACGGAATATGGTCTGTCGGGAGATCGGCAACCCATTTGGAATATGGATACGCCCAAAGCTCTGGGGGAGAGGGTCGCCGTTCTCGAAGGCATGGAAGGGGGGCTGCTGATACTCCGGGAGAAGGCAGATGTTGCGCCCGGCGACGGGCTCTGTTTTCTGGATCGAAAGGGCCGGCTGCAGGGCTTGAAGGCTAATCGCTGTGAAGGAAAGAAGATCTGGCCTTCTCCCGGAGCCCTTACAGGGCTGGCCTCTGTGGATGTGGCGGGGAGTTCGCTTTACAGAAACCATGATGTTCGTTTTCGAAAGCTTTTGGATAAAGAGAAGAGCAGTACCCGGAAGCTGCCGGTTGCTGTGCGGTTCAAGGAAGATCGGGATGGTTTTCTTCTTGAAATGAAAGATCTTGCCTCCGGGTGCACAGCCCGTGCATATGCTCTTCTGGAGCGGGTCTCTGCCAGTAATCCTGACGCCGCGGTTGCCGGTATCCGACGTCAGCTGGAAAAACTGGGAGATACACCTTTTGTGGCCGAGGATATCCGTGTGGATACGGATTCCTGGTTAATCAGGGCATCAGAACTGAACGGTCTGCGGCGTAAGATCACGGCAGATTTGATGGCCCTTCGTGTAAAGGCCTTCCATCGGTCTTTTCGCAGGACTCCGTCTGATGGTTTTAAAGCCATGAAATACCCCCATGGGGAGTTGGATGCCTCCTTTAATGTCCTGAACCGTATGGCCGGAACTTTTTATGAGAAACATGGAGCAAAGGTTCTTTCCATGGGTTATGAGAATGGAGGCCTTCATGGGGGAGATTGTGTGATGATTACCCTCCATTGTCTGCGGTATGCTCTGGGGGCCTGCCCCCGCCATCATGGCTCCGGCAGCTATGAAAACTGGCGGATGGAAGGAAAGGAGCGGGTCTTTACTCTTGTATTTGATTGTGTCGCATGCCGCATGCGAATTCTTCTGGCCTGATGCCAGCTTGAGAAAGTAAAAAGCAGATTGCTGCAGGTGGGTTTGTTTTGAGTGCAGCATGCCGGACAGCCTTATACAATGCAGGCTGTCATGTACGGCAGAAAGCTACCGGTTTCCTTTCTTTTTGGATCGGGTTGCATGGTTGGCAGAAGGTGGCTGCGGCAGAACCTTATATGTACGGGTATATAGAAAAAGGGCCAGGCCGCAGAGCAGAAAAGGAAGACTGAGGAGCTGGCCCATATGGACAGGAAGGGCAAAGGCTGTCTGTTGGGTTTTCAGAGTTTCAAGAAAAATTCGTGCGGAAGCCGCCATTATGAGGGACAGTGAGGTGAGCCTCCATGGGATGTTTCCGGCGCCTTTTTTCCATGCCCAAAAAAGAAAGAAGCTGCAAGCCGCATAGGCTATGGATTCATACAGCTGAACAGGGTGGCGTGGAATGAGATCCACACGGGTGAAAATAACGCCCAGGCTCCCTGTCGTAGGAATGCCCACCAGTTCGGAGTTGAAAAAGTTACCCATGCGGATTAGGGAGGCTCCCAAGCATCCGGCTACCATGAGGTGATCAGCCAGCCATGGCAGGGGGGTTGCAGGATGTTTCCGGCTGTGGATGTACAGGGCGAGAAAGAGTCCGATTATGCCTCCGTGGCTGGCAAGTCCACCTTCCCAGACTTTAAGGATTTCCAATGGGTTGCTGAGGTAAAAGACAGGGTCGTAAAAAAGACAGTGCCCAAGGCGGGCACCAATGATCACTCCTGCCATGATCCGGTACAGCAGCGGTTCCAGATGATCGGCATTTTTTGCCTCTTGTCTGAAAAGATACTGCATCCAGATCATGCCGCAGATAAAGGCGCAGGCGAAAAAAAAACCGTACCAGCGAACGGCAAGGGGGCCAATGCTGAAGAGAATGGGGTCCGTATTCCAGATCAAAGGAGATGGCAAGGGATCAGCCTCCGTAGGTGTTGGTATGGATTTTTTTTCGCATCAGATCTGTCTCCGGATGTCCTTTCAGGGATTCGGCCCCGTAACCCACCGCCAGGATGGAAAGAACCTTCCTGTTTTCTGGTATGCCAAGAATTCGGCGGACCTCTTCTTCCGAACTGATGGCCTCATTGAACATTCGTTCTCGTATCTGGATCCAGCAGCTTTTCAGTCCCATGGATTCAGCTGCCAGCTGAAGGAATATGGTGGCAATGGAACTGTCTTCTACCCACACATCACAGCGTTTGGGATCGGCGATGACGGCGATCCCAAGGGGAGCTCCCTTGAGGAAGGAGGCCCCATGGGGCTTGACACCGGAGAGCTCTGTCAGGAGCTGTGCATCCGTCACAAAGATAAACTCCCATGGGTTGAGGCTGCGGGATGAGGGGCTGCGCAGGGCTGCCTCCTGAAGAAGGGTTGTTTTTTCCTTTTCAACGGGTGTATCCAGAAATTTCCGGATGCTGCGACGCTGACGGATGAGATCCATAAACATGATATGCCTCCCTGTCTGGCGGAAGAAATGAAGGGCTGTAAAAAAGGTGTCGTTCTCTACTTCGGGTATGCCCTTTTTAGTAGCCCGGAGAGTTGGCAGCATACCCCCTGCTGGTATGATGTTCAACTGGATTCTGGAAAAACAAAGGCTTAGATTATGAAAAAAATCATCCTGAATGGTACGTAAAATGTTCTTACTCTGTTATTTTCAATCTCTACTGTTTCGGGAAAGATTCTGATATTGTACACTCCATTGAAATAGATGGTTCTATGCAGGTGAAAAAGATGGCGGGAAGAGATGAAGACCAGCAGTCTGTTTTATCCTTTTGTATTCGGCTTGAAGAGATTTCTGTAGATGTTATCGTTAAGCCAATCAGAAATATGTATCTGAAGGTGCATGCTCCGGAAGGAAGGGTCAGCCTTTCTGTTCCTGTTGGGATGGAAGATAATGAAGTCCGCAGTTTTGCCCTGTCACGGTTGGGATGGATCCGGAGAAGCAGGGAGAAGGTGCAGTCCCAGCCCAGAGACGTCGCCCTTTTTTACCGGAATGGAGAAGAGCAGTTTCTGTGGGGGAAGCCCTGTCTGCTGGAAGTCTGCGAATTTGCGGGAGCACCCGGTGTTTGCCTGAAGGGGCGCCGGATTTACCTGCAGGTACGACCCGGAACGGATGCCCGTGGTCGGGAAGCGGTTATGGCGGGTTGGATGCGGAAGCAACTGCTTACCAAGGCACTTTTTCTGGTCAGAAAGTGGGAAATTCGCATGGGCGTTCGTGTGGAGAAGGTTTATATTCGCCGCATGAAGACCCGTTGGGGCAGTTGCAACTGTCGCGCATTCAGGGTCAGGCTGAATACGGAGCTGGTTCGCAGACCTGTTTCGGTTCTTGAGTATGTCGTGGTTCATGAGCTCGCGCACTTGCTGGAGCCATCTCATAATGACCGGTTCAGGCGTCTGATGGACACTTTTTTGCCGGAGTGGCGAAGTTTGAAAGAAAGCCTGAATCATCCTCCGTCCGGGGGTGGCTTGAACCCATTCGGCCCGAAAAAAGGGTCGCAAAAGGAGCAGGAATGAAAACACGTATTACGGAAAAACTGGGCATACGTCATCCCATTGTGCAGGGCGGGATGCAATGGGTGGGTACGGCTGATCTGGCAGCTGCTGTTTCCAACGCAGGTGGACTGGGCATTCTTACGGCACTGATTTTCCCGAATCCCGAAGCACTGGGGCGGGAAATTGACAGACTCTTTTCCCTTACGGATAAACCCGTAGCTGTGAACCTGACCTTACTTCCTACCCTGCAGCCCGTTCCGTACATGGATTACGCAGAAATGATTGTGGATAAGGGGGTTACCATTGTGGAAACAGCCGGAAGGAGTCCTGCGGAATTCATGCCTCTTTTCCGGAATGCCGGAATGACTGTGATTCATAAATGTACATCCGTACGACATGCTCTGAAAGCCCAGGAGATGGGTTGTGCCATTGTGAGTGTGGACGGGTTTGAATGCGCGGGGCATCCCGGTGAAGATGATATTCCCGGGCTGATCCTTCTCCCTCTGGCGGCGGACCAGCTGCATATTCCCATTCTTGCCTCGGGCGGTTTTGCTGATGGACGGGGTCTGGCAGCAGCCCTGGCTCTGGGTGCGGACGGGATCAATATGGGTACTCGCTTTGTGGCTACCCGGGAGGCACCGGTGCATGCCAATATCAAGAAGGCCCTGGTGGATGGCGATGAACATAGCACGGCCCTTGTTCTCAGGACTCTGCACAATACGGCTAGAATTTTCCGGAACCGCCTTGCCGAAGAAATCGTAGCACTGGAAAAAAGAGGAGGGGTGACCATAGATGAACTGGCTCCCCTTGTGGCGGGCAGGAGGGGAGAGCAGGCACTGAAAGAAGGAGATGTGCACGGCGGGGTGTGGGGAGCAGGACCGGTTACCGGTCTGATCCGGGATATTCCTTCTGTGCAGGAGCTGCTGGACCGCATAGTGAGAGAGGCAGAGGCTGTCATCGGGAAACGGCTGGCCTCCATGACGGGATAAGGCAATGGATGGTTTTTCAGTGATTACCATGAATCTGCGTTTTGGTCTTGCCGATGACGGAGAAAATAGCTGGCGGCAGAGAAAAAAGATTTATCCTGATTTTTTGCAGCGATTCAGAGCGGATATTTTCTGCTTTCAGGAGGCTAATGATTTTCAGGTGGATTTTCTTAAGGAATTGCTTCCTGATTATCAGGTACTGGGATGCAGAGAGGGTGCTCCGGAGCAGTGGCAGCATAATCCTGTTTTCGTCAGCTCTGCTTTTACTGTTGCAGGGAGCCGTCATTTTTTTTTGAGTGACACACCGGATGTGGAGAGCCGCTTTGAGGGAAGCCGATGGCCCCGGCAGGGTGTGCTGGTTCAGCTGGATTCTTCTGCCGGCAGGTTTGCTGTGCTGAACACACATTTTGATTTTGCTGAGGATGTGCAGGTGAAGAGTGCGGCGCTGATGCTGTCTCTTCTCCGGATGAATCCGGAAAATCTTCCCGTATTGCTGGCAGGGGATCTCAATGCAGGCCCATGCAGTGCTGCCCTTGAGCTGTTGACGGGTGGTGGAGAACAGCGTTTCCGTAATCCCTTTGGCGCTGATTTTCCTCCTACTTTCCACGGATTTACGGGCAGAGGTCGTGGGGATCAGATTGACTGGATACTGGTCAGTGGTCCTCTGGAGGTGAAGGGGATGGACAGGCTGGATGTATCCCTTGGCGGTCTTTATCCTTCGGATCATTTCCCGGTTCGGCTTTTTTTCAGGCTGGAATGATCGTTGCTTTTTACAGTAAGGATTGTCCCTTGCTATTTTTGAAGTATCTGGGCTAGAAATCTTAGTGTGAAACACAAAGGCAGCCTGTTCTGAGCAGGGTGTCGATCTGCTCCGAGCCCGGAGACCTAAAAGGTGTCGGCCTGCCTCATGGTACCGGGACGGGGTGCAGCTGGAAACGGCTGTGCCTCCCCAGTGGAAAGGAGTTTTCCCCCAAGGCCGGTCTTTCCTTATAGAAAAGGAGGATCGCCATGTCC
This sequence comes from Desulfobotulus pelophilus, assembly GCF_026155325.1. NCBI lineage: Bacteria > Pseudomonadati > Thermodesulfobacteriota > Desulfobacteria > Desulfobacterales > Desulfobacteraceae > Desulfobotulus > Desulfobotulus pelophilus. The sequence goes on from NZ_JAPFPW010000005.1 coordinate 154,713, forward strand.
GATCGTGTCCTTCGTATTAACATGACTACCGGAACCTCTGTTTTTGAACCTGTGCCTGATGCCTGGGCCGGCCTTGGCGGCCGGGGTCTGACATCCACCATCATCGCCGGGGAAGTCCCCCCCACCTGTCATGCCCTTGGCAGTAACAACAAGCTTGTATTGGCGCCGGGCCTTCTTTCCGGTACCCGTGCCGCCAATTCTGGTCGTCTCTCCGCAGGTGCGAAAAGCCCCCTCACCGGTACCATCAAAGAGAGTAATGCCGGTGGTACGGCTGCCCGCATGCTTGCCCTCATGGGAATCAAGGCGATTATTATCGAAGGCAGGCCGGAAGAAAAAAAAATGTTCGGTATCCATATTGCCAGAGATAAGGTCCGCATTGTGGAAACGGATCTCGGAGGTTCCGGTAATTTTGCTGTTGTGGAAAAAATTGTGGCGGAAGAAGGCGGTAAATCAGGAGTCTTGTCCATTGGTCCTGCGGGCGAAATGCTTATGCCTTCGGCCAATATTTCCGTTAAAGATCCTCAGGGTCGAGTGCGCAGTCTGGGCCGAGGTGGCCTGGGTGCGGTAATGGGTTCTAAAAAAATCAAGTATATTGCCATTGATCCTGCAGATGCCCCGGGCCTTACCTATGCGGATGAAGCCTCTTTTAAAGAAGCTGCCAGAGTCTTTGCCAAGGCGCTTACAGATCATCCCGTGAGTGGAGAGGGCTTGCCAACCTACGGAACCAATGTGCTCCTGAATGTGCTTCACGAAGCAGGTGGTCTGCCTACCCGGAATTTCCGTACGGGCAGTTTTGACGGCCACGAAGGGATATCCGGTGAAACCATGCATGCCCGCATCGAAGAGAGGGGAGGGGAAGGCCGGGTGCGTCATGCCTGTCATCCCGGCTGTCTGATCCAGTGCTCTCAGGTGTACCCGGATAAGGACGGCAAGGTTATGGCCAGCGGTTTTGAGTATGAAAGTGTGTGGTCCATGGGGGCCAACTGCGGTATTGATGATCTGGACGCCCTTGCGGAAGCGGATCATATTCTGGACGATATCGGTGTGGATACGGTGGAGTTCGGTGTGTCCATCGGTGTGGCCATGGAGGCGGGAATTCTTGCCTTTGGTGATGCGGCGGGGATGCTGCGTATTCTGAAGGAAGATCTTTCCAGAGGAACCCCGCTGGGGCGACTTGTGGGTGCCGGGGCCGAATGCCTGGGTAAGGTGTATGGTGTGCGTCGGGTTCCCACGGTGAAAGGGCAGGCCATTCCAGCTTATGATCCCAGATCTGTCAAGGGAATGGGGATTACTTACGCCACATCCACCATGGGTGCGGATCACACGGCTGGCTACACCGTTACCTCGAATATTCTGAATGTGGGCGGTACGGTGGATCCTCTCAAAAAAGAGGGACAGGTGGAACTCTCCCGTAACCTTCAGATCGCCACGGCAGCTATCGATTCCACAGGGCTTTGTCTTTTTGTGGCTTTTCCTGTACTGGATATTCCTGAAGCTTTCAACGCTGTTGTCGACATGCTTAATGCCCGTTTCGGGCTTTCTCTGACGGGTGATGATGTCTCTTCCCTTGGAGCATCCATCTTGAAAACAGAGCGGGAATTTAACCGGAAGGCTGGATTCAATGAAGCTGCAGACCGGCTTCCTGAATTTTTCAGCGAAGAAATCCTGCCACCGCATAACACAATCTGGGACTTCACAGATGCGGAAATGGATGCCTTCTGGGATTTCTGATTGATTGGGCCTGAGTCCTAAAGAACCTGCCGTTCGGCAGGTTCTTTAGGTTTTTGGAGGAGGGGTATGGAAATAGGTGTCCGGCTCTTTGCCGGTTTTCGCAAAGACCGTTTTCGGGAAAGCACCATGGCATGGGAGGCGGGAATGACACCCCGCAGTATTGCGAAGCACCTGTGGATTCCCGCGGAAGAGGTAGGTATCATTTTTGTGAATGGTCGTCATGCGGATCCCGATGTACCGCTCATGGCCGGGGATATTCTCTCCCTTTTTCCCGTGGTGGGGGGAGGCTGAAGCCATGAAAGACTGGATTCTGGGGCAGGCAGAGGAGGGTATTCTTTCCATGGCCAGTCAGCGGACCCTTGAAAGGAATGGCGCATTGTCCTCTGCCCGGGCAGAGTCCCTTGTGCTGGAAGCCGGGGTCATGCCGGAGCGTTATGCGCGGAATCCATGGTCTGTAGAAGAGCAGAACAGAATCCGGAAAAGCTGCTGTGCGATAGTTGGGTGCGGAGCCCTCGGTTCGGCCCTTCTGGAGCAGTTACTTCGTATCGGGGTGGGAACCGTGAAGATCATGGATCCGGATGTATTCGGACCTTCCAACCTGAACCGTCAGATTTTGCTGACGGAGGCCTGTCTGGGTGAGCCCAAGGTTGCTGTTGCAGCAGCAAGGGCCCGCTGTGTGAACCCTGCGGTCAGCCTGATTCCGGTGCAGGCTCGGTTTGCTAAGGAGACGGCAGCCGATTTTCTTGATGGGGTAGATCTGGTTCTGGATGCTCTGGATACCGTAGAAGACCGGCTTGTTTTGGAAAAAGAGTGCTGTCGCAAGGGCCTGGTGCTGATTCACGGCGCTGTTTCCGGCTGGGCTGGACAGGTGGCTGTCTGCCATGCCGGGGAAGGACGACTAGAAAGAATATATGGAAATGTTCAAAAAGGTCATGGGGGCATACCTGCGGGGAATCCGGTTTTTGGAGTTTTTGCTACAGCAGCGCTTCAGATATCCCTTGCCTGCCGTATGCTTTTATATGGGTCTGAAGAAGTACGGGGGCATTGGTTTCTGGATTGCATGGAGCCGGAGTGGGTGTGGATGGATGCAGAGAGCGGGAAGAAGGCGGGTGTTTGTCCTGCGAAATGAAACTGGTTGATAGCCAATAAAAAAAGCCTGCGGTGATATCCGCAGGCTTGCTTTTTTTTGGTAGCGGGGGCTGGATTTGAACCAACGACCTTCGGGTTATGAGCCCGACGAGCTACCAGACTGCTCCACCCCGCAGCAACGAAAGACAGAATACTTTGCTGGCACTGTTTAGTCAAGCTGTTTTTTGCCTGTTTATAAAAAAGTTTGCGTTCTGCTACCGCGGCACGGTGTGATGTGTTTTTTTTACGGGTAAAATCATTTGTGTATGCTGGTTTATGGAGTGTTTTTACGAGGCCATCATTTTGGAATGTTCCGGAATAGTTCTTGTATTTTTCGAAAAAAAGTTTCCGGGCTGCAGTCTGGGGGCCTTGTCACAAGAATTTTTTTCTGCCTGCCGCTATGACCGGAGAGGAGGGTCAGGGCTGAGGGGGGCATGCCCAGAAAAGTGGCCATGAATTTCAGGCAGGCCTCATTCGCGGCACCGTCCACGGGAGGGGCCTTGATACGGACCTTCAAGGCCCCTCCGTGAATGCCTGCCACTTCATTTCTGGAAGCCTTAGGCTGTACATGCAGAAGAAGGGAGATCCCTTCTCTGTGGGGTTTCATAAATTCGGCCATGATTTTTCCCTGGGACCTTTATGTCAGTTTCAGGGACTGCCGTATGAAATCTTTCAGGGTCTCATAGTCCCTTGTGACGGGGAACTGGGGAAAATCCTTTATGACATTGTCCGGCGGCTGGAAAAAGAACCCGAAGTCAGAGGCTTCGAGCATGCCTGTGTCATTGTAGGAGTCGCCAAAGGCCAGTACGGTGTAATCAAGGCTTTTCAAGGCATTGACCGTCTTTCTTTTGGCGTCCTTCTGGCGAAGTTTGTAGGCTGTAATCCGGCCGTCTGCAGCCACTTCCAGCTCATGGCAGAAAAGGGTGGGGCGGTTGAGTTTTTCCATGAGGGGGGCCGCGAACTGTAAAAAGGTGTCGGAAACTACAATGAGCTGGCTTTGTTCCCGAAGCCAGCGGACAAATTCAAACGCGCCGGGCAGGGGCTCCATGGTGGCGATTACGGCCTGTATGTCCTGCAGTTTTAACCCGTGGGCATCCAGCACCTTCAGCCTGTGGGTCATGAGTTCATCGTAGTCGGAAATATCTCTGGTTGTAAGGCGCAGTTCGCTGATTCCCGTGCGTTCGGCAACGTTGATCCAGATTTCCGGAATAAAAACACCTTCAAGATCAGAACAGATAATATGCATGGTGAACCTTATGGTATGGGGTTGGGGAAAACAGGGCTGCTGTGTTGCATCAATCTTGCAGCACTTATGCTGTCAGTGTCAGAGGCAGCTTGCTGACGGCTGACCTGTCTTGTTTTGCGATTCATCCCGGCCGTTGGTTCCAGGGTCTTCAATACGGATCAGTACGGGATCACTGCCGATCTCGGGAAGAGCCCGGATTTCTGCAAGAGCCTGGCGCACATCGGCTTCCTTGGCTTTGTGGGTCATGAAGACCAAGGGTACGGCGTCGGAAGCGTGCCTTTCTTTCTGGTGCACGCTCATGATACTGATGTTGTATCTGGCAAGCACGCCGGAAACTTTTGAGAGCACACCTGGCTGATCGGCAGCGGAAATTCTGAAATAATAATGGGTTCGGATTTCGGAAATGGGAAGCACGGGAATCCGTCGGATATTGCTGGCTGGGTACCCCAGGGCTGGAAGACGGCCTCCATCCTCCCTTTTTATGTCCCGGGCAATGTCGGCAAGATCAGCCACAACGGCACTGGCCGTAGGCATCATGCCGGCGCCGTGCCCATACAGCATCATTTCTCCGGTGCAGTCTCCAAAAATGCTGAGGGCGTTGACGGACCCTCCCACCTGGGAAAGAAGGCTGTCTACGGGGATCATGGCCGGATGAACGCGGGCTTCAATGGCGTCTTCATGATTTTTGGAAATGGCCAGAAGCTTGATCCGATAACCGAACTGATCGGCATAGAGAATATCAAGGGGCTCAATGCGGGAAATGCCTTCCACATAGACACCTTCAAAGTCGATTTCCATTCCATAGGCAATGGCGGAGATAATGGCAAGCTTATGGGCTGCATCAAAGCCTTCTATGTCCAGGGTGGGGTCTGCTTCGGCAAAGCCTTTTTGCTGCGCCTGGGAAAGGGCTTCGTCAAAGGAAAGGCCCAGCCGGGTGATTTCGGAGAGAATGTAATTGCAGGTTCCGTTGAGAATGCCGGTCATGGCAGAAATATGGTTGGCAACAAGGTTTTCGCGTAGGGTTTTGATAACGGGCATGCAGCCGCCCACGCTGGCTTCATAGGCAATGGTAACGCTGTTTCGGGCAGCTTTGGCAAAAAGGGTGTTACCCTCCAGGGCCAGCAGTTTTTTATTGGCTGTAACCACATGCTTTCCGGAATCCAGCGCCTGAAGGATGGCTTTTCTGGCAAAACCGGTTCCGCCCACCATTTCCACTACCACATCAATATCGGGATCATTCAGAATCTCGGATGCATCCGTGGTGAAAACTCCTTTGTCAAAGGTGACAGACCGTTTTTTGGTGGTATCCGTATCCGCAACTTTTTTAAGGATAAGCTCCATGCCGAGGCGATTTTTGATCAGTTCTTTCTGTTCCATAAGAATACGGGCGACACCCTCGCCAACGGTACCGCATCCGATCAGACCGATTTGCATCCGTTTCATTCAGACTCCGTGGGGTAATAAGGAAATCCGGGGTTTGTAATTGATTTTCCGGGCACAGGCCGGGAATGGGGGAGGGGCGTCAGCGACCTCCCTGTCATGGGATAAAATAATTTTTCCGTTCTGAAACCTTATGAACAGGAAGTTGTGAACATAAAAAAAATCAGGTTCAAACTGTTTTCATGCAGCGGGTAAAAATAGGATAGAAGCCGGGTCTTCTTACCGGTTCTTCCTACAATAGCTCCTGCCTGAAGTCAAAAATTGTTTTGACTTTCGGGGTTCGGAGGGGTAATTTTTAAAGGTTTTTGGGAATTTTTTTTAAGGTTTTTTTATATTCAATAGTAGCGTTAATAGAGGATCCTCCTGATGACCAAGCCCCTGACCTATGCGGATGCCGGTGTGGATATAGATAAGGCCAACAACCTGGTTCAAACTATCAAACAGATTGCCAACAATACGCCCAGATCGGGTGTTATGGGAGAGATTGGGGGGTTTGGGGGGCTTTATTCCCTGAACCTGAGCAACGTTGAGAGGCCTGTGCTTGTCAGCTCCACCGATGGTGTGGGCACCAAGCTTAAGGTGGCTTTTATGATGAACCGTCACGATACCATTGGCATTGATCTTGTTGCCATGTGTGTAAATGATATTCTGGTTCAGGGCGCTAAGCCTTTGTTTTTTCTTGATTATTTTTCAATCGGAAAGCTTGAGAATCATGTGGCTGCGGCCGTGATTCAGGGGGTTGCCGAAGGATGTCGTCAGGCTCAGTGTGCCTTGATCGGTGGTGAAACTGCCGAGATGCCGGGTCTGTATTCCGATGGAGAATATGATCTGGCTGGTTTTGCCGTTGGACTTGTGGATAATGAAAAAATCATTGATGGTTCCTTTATCCGGGGAGGCCATCAGCTGGTGGGCATTGCTTCCAGCGGCCTGCATTCCAACGGCTTTTCTCTGGTTCGCAAAATCTGTTTTGATACCCTTGGGCTCAGGGTGGACAGTTTTGTGGAAAGCCTTGGTGCTTCCATAGGCGAGGTATTGCTGACACCGACCCGCATCTATGTTGATTCCGTGCTGTCTCTGATCAAGGACCAGCCCGTTCATGGTCTGGCCCACATTACCGGTGGCGGTATCACGGAAAATATTGTCCGTATTCTGCCCCAGGCCTGCAAGGTGCGTATCCGCAGGGACAGCTGGGATGTGCCACCCGTATTTCCTTTTCTTCAGAAGGGAGGGGGCGTTGAGGAGCTGGAAATGTATCGCACCTTCAATATGGGCATCGGGATGGTGGCCGTTGTGCCGGAGAATGCCGTGTCCGATGTGATGGATCGTCTGCGTATCATGGGAGAAAAGGCATTTGTGATCGGGGATGTGGTACCCCGGGAAGGAGATGAGCCCCAGGTGTTGTGGCTCGATTGAATGGAATTCGGATACGGTGAGTAATGACCGGAATCAGTCAGAAATGGCTTTTCCGGTCATTGTTGTCTGAGGGGAAAAATGCGTGTTCTTGGAATAGAATCTTCCTGTGATGAAACCGCCGCTGCCGTGGTTGAGGATGGTGTGCGGATTGTGTGTTCCGAGGTAGCCTCACAGGTGGATATTCACCACCGATATGGCGGGGTGGTGCCGGAACTGGCTTCCCGCCATCATGTGGAAGCCATCTGCCCCGTTGTGGAAGCAGTTCTTGGTGGTTGCGGTATGGCACCGTCTGACGTGGATGCGGTAGCCGTTACGCAGGGCCCCGGACTGGTGGGAGCTCTTTTGGTGGGGTTTGGTTTTGCACGGGCATTTGCCTTTGGGCTTGGCATTCCCTGTGTGGGGGTGAATCATCTTCTGGGCCATGTCCACTCCGTATTTCTGGATCCAGAAAGGGATCCTCCTGCCTATCCCTTTGTGGCCCTTACGGTTTCCGGTGGTCACACGGCATTGTATCATGTGGTCGATTCTCTGACCATGATTCTTCTCGGGCAAACCCGTGATGATGCTGCCGGTGAAGCCTATGACAAGGTTGCCAAAATGATGGGGCTTGGATATCCCGGAGGTGCCGTTCTGGACGCCATGGCTGTACAGGGTAAGACCGGTGGGCTTGTTTTTCCCAGGGCTCTTCTGGATGGAGACAGTCTGGATTTCAGTTTCAGCGGTCTGAAGTCTGCGGTGGCCCGCTTTCTTTCGGAGGATGAAGGAGCCACATCTTGCATGGATATTGCCGCCTCTTTTCAGGAAGCTGTGGTAGATGTGCTGGTGGCCAAAGCCTTTCTTGCCGTGGAAATCGCTGGATGCAGCGACCTTGCCATTGTGGGCGGGGTTGCGGCTAACCGGGGACTGCAGCGAAGGGCGGCCCAGATGGCGTCTGACAGGGGCATCCGGCTTCACATTCCTCCGGTGTCACTTTGCGGTGACAATGCCGCCATGATAGCTGCTGCTGGATTTCATTATCTGAAAGCAGGGAAAACACTGGCTCTGGATGCCGATGTGTTTTCCAGAGCCACGGATCCCGGACGCAGGGTTATGGTGCATCGCTAGTAGAATGGTTTGTTTGTGTCCCCTCGCGGATGCGCCCCCGGAAGTCCAGGTAGGCACGGGCCGTTTCCAGGGGGGATTCCACCATGGGAAGATGTCCGACTCCCTCCATGAGAATGACCTCTGATGCTGGCAGCAGGCCTTTCAGTTTGTCTGCATTGGCCGGATGGAGAATTCTGTCTTCTTTGCCCCAGACAATAAGACTTGGAATAGCAAGACCCCGGATGGTCTCCGTAATGGGGTGGGCAAGGATATCTTCAAATATTTTTTTCTCCAGAGCGGCATTTTTGATACGCCTTGCAGCCATCACCTTTTGAAAAACTTTGGGTATAAAAGGTGGTGTTTCCATGACCAGAGGCGTCAGGGCCATCAGGTCTTCTTCCTTTTCTATGATAAGCGGATTTTTGGCGTCCTCGCCGTTGATGAGAAGTTCTTTCCAGGTGTTGGCCAAGGGGCCGTCCCAGAGGCCTCCGGGATTCAAAAGCCACAGGCTGGCCACGGAGTCGGGGAAGAGACTGGCATACTCCATGGCAATCTGACCGCCCATGGAGCTTCCCCCAAGATGAATTCCGGACAGGCCCATGCCCTTGATAAACGTATGCAGGCCTGAAGCCTGCCCAGCCGGAGTATAGTCATAGTCGTCAGGTCGGGCGGACTCTCCGAATCCGGTAAGATCCGGAATGATTACATGGTAGTGAGGGGTGAGAGACTTGGCGATCCTTGTGAAGTTGTCCTTGTCCGCACCGAAGCCGTGCAGAAGGACAAGCGGTTCGCCCTGACCTCCTTCAAGATAAACAAAATAAAGATCTCTGCTAAAATGAATTTCCCTGCGTTCAAGACCGGATTGCTTCCGTTCAGCATCCAGCGCCAGCTCAAATGCCTTTTCAGGAAACAGTTGCAACAAGCCATAAGGAATGGCCACAAGAAGAATGATGATGGCTATGAGAATCCGTGCTGTTTTCAAAAGGTGTGCTCCTTGTTTGTAAAGATGAGAGCCGGTGGCCGGGTGTTGACCCTTGCTTTGGGAATGCGTACTGTAATAAGCATATTGTTTGGTTTTCAGTCCGAGCAGCCCGAAAGGAGGACGCCATGCTGAGATCTGTCGGAACCGGTGTAGTTGCCATGAAGGCCATCGCCGCGCGGTTTTCTGCGACAGCCCATAATGTTGCCAATGTGAACACGAACGGTTTTAAGTCTCAGGAGGCCGTGCTGGTAGAAGGGCAGAAAGATGCTGGCCCAACGGTGCATTTTCCTCAAAGGGGCGCCGGTTCCGTACCTCCACAGCTTGCCGGTGAAAAAGGGCGTCAGCTGACAACTCAACCCTTGCCATCCGAGACCGATCTGGCCGTGGAAACAGCCCGCTCGATCAAAGATAAAAATGGCTATGCAGCGAATGCGGGCCAGATCCGAACTGCTGACGAAATGCTGGGTTCTCTTCTTTCCATCAGGGAATAATTTTTTCAGCCCTGCGGTTTTCCATTTTTCCTGTCTGCTCTGAAATGGATCGGTAATCATAATAATTCGTTGTTCCGCCGCCTCGTGTGTTGCCACCGGGGCGGTTTGTGTTGCGTTGCCAGGTCGGATGATTTTGCTTTTTCTGCTCCCTCATTTCATAGCCGGGGTAATTGGCTCTGTTCCCCGGAGGCGTCCAGTCCGGGCTGGGATGGCGCGGGGGGGCCTGCGCTTTGAGATGAGGCGGAAATAGAAGAAGGCAGAAGGCCAGAGCCATGAGTGTTTTTCTGGTAAAAATTGCTTCGAAAAGCTTATCGGGTATTTTTTTTTCTTTTCTGGTGAGTGCCATTTCCTGTCTCCTGTGCTAGACTTTTTACCATCTGTTTTTTTAGAGTCCTGCGTATGATTTCTTCGGGACAAACGGTCATTTTCTTTAGGGGCTGCCGTGTTCTATTGCTTTTTGTGAGTGGGGAGTTTTGCAGCCAGTAGTTTGTGGCTGATATTTTGCATGACGTAATGGACGGACAATCCGGGTTCAAGACAGCAGAAAACTGCTGAAAATGCAATTTATATTATATTTTTATGGAATAGACATATGGTTCTGAGTATCATGTGGATACCCAAAGACAGCCAGAATACTTTTTTGCTTTCTCCCTTTCTGGATACGGATACGGTGCAGCTGCACATTTATCCTCCGGAAAGTGCGGAGCCTTTTGCCTGGGATGCTGATCTGGTAATTTGGCAGATGCCAGCGGACATCCAGCTGGCAAAGGTACTTGCGGACCGTGTGCGGAGCCTGGCGGGTCGTTGTGATCTTGTTATTCTGGGGGAAACTGCTCAGGAGGAAGACATGTTGCGATGCATGGACAGGGGAGCTGTGGATCTCCTGTTTCTTCCCCTGAGGGCTTCGGATATGACGGCTTTGCTCCGTCGGCACATACAGCGCAGGCAGAAAGAAGGGGAATTCCTCCGTCTGGAGCGGATTTTTCACAGTGCCCCCTGTTATATCACCATTCAGGGCAAAGAATGTAATATCAGGGCGGTAAACAGGAGGTTTGCCCAGGATTTCGGAGTGCGTGCGGGGCTGCCCTGTTATATGGTTTACAGGGATGATCCTCAGGTCCGGTCCGCACCCTGTCCCAATTGCCCCTTAAAAAAAACTATTCAGGACGGGACCATGCATCAGTCAGAAATGCTGATGATCAACCGTAAGGGGGAGGAGGTCAGACTGTTGGTCTGGACAGCCCCCATTTATGATGAGAGCGGTGGTTTTCAGGAAATCATGATGGTGAGTACGGATGTTACCAATTTTCACAGAGAGCGTGAGCACCTTTCCCATCTCGGGTTGATGATCAGTACCCTTTCCCACAGTATCAAAGGACTGCTTACGGGTATGGATGGGGGTATTTATCTCATGAGCTCAGGTTTTTTGAAAAACAGAACCGAGGACATGGAGGAAGGCTTTGAGGCGGTCAAGCACATTACACAGCGTTTGCGAAGTCTTGTTCTGGATATCCTTTTCTATGCAAAGGACAGGCCGGTGGATTGGGAGCGCGTGGATGCCTTGAGTTTTTTTGAGGATGTTTTTCAGACCATGGCTCCGAGAATTCGGGTTCAAGGAATTCACTTCATTCCTTTTTTCGATTCCGGCCTGGATTTTTTCGAGGTGGATACCGGTATTTTCAGAACGGCCCTGATCAATCTTCTGGAGAACGCATTGGATGCCTGTGTAGCTGATGCTGAGAAAGATATGCACCGCATAGAAATGCATGCCCGGGAATCGGATGATGCCAATGATGTGCTCATTGAAATACGGGATAACGGCACCGGTATTGATGAGGAAACCCGCAAGCGTATGTTTACCATCTTTTTTTCCTCCAAAGGGAGGAGCGGTACGGGACTCGGGCTGTTTATCACAAGCAGAATTGTGCATCAGCATGGAGGCGATATCCGTGTTCAGTCCACACCAGGAGAAGGAACCGTTTTTACCCTTCGCATGCCGAAGATTCTGGGGGAAATGGTACGGGGAAAGCGGGAGATCCTTGAGCAGGAGAAGTCCTGAAAAACGTACTTTTTGGAAAAAGAGTCCGAAAATTAAGTCTTTTGGCAGGTATGCATGGCCTGCAGAAAAAACAGAAACGTTTTGCTTTTGTATTTTGGTCCTGCCCTTTGTGTTTTTATGGTATGATGCCAGTTATCTTTTTCTGGAATAATCTTTCTGTTGTTTTCTGTCTCGTGTATCTGGCGGCATTGATGGATGCGGTGAGAAAGGAAAAAGGAAACGGCACCTTTATTTTATCTGTATCCTGCCTGCTGTCTATATTGCCCGGTCTGAGTTTTTTTCTGTTTTGTATCAATAAAACTAATGGCTGATTCTTTTTTGTAAAAGAAAGTTTGATTGGCAAAGGGGGTTTTCTGATCCTTTGGCCTGCAATTTGCTTTTTGATCTACCATCAAGAATGGCGTCTGCAGGCCTGCCAGGGTGGCAGGGCCAGCATTCCAATCCAGCCGGTGGTTAGTAACCACCGTATTTCTGAGGAGATGCGCCGATGATGCAGAATGCAATATCGCAAGCAGCATGGGACTGGCAGACCGGTCGCCGCATAGTGGCGGATCTGGACCAGTGGAAAAAAGAGTATGGCTATGTGGAAGAACCCTTCATGCGTCCTGATGGAGAAGAGGCCGCTGCCATTGTACGAACGGATGAAGCGGAATATTCTGTTATCTGCGGAACGGAGTTGTGGGAAGGTCGTTGGGATAAAATCTGGAAACCTGGCTATGGTACGGACGGACGTTTTTCCTGCCTTGTTTCCGAGCTGGGAGCCTGGTCCGTTGCCGTGGATGACAGGGTGTGGGACGAAAGCTTTGATTTTTTATGGACACCCCTGCAGAGCCGGGATGGCACCCGTATCGGTGCAGCTGTGCAACAGGGGCGGCAGTATGCTGCCGTTCTGGATGGTAACATGTGGGAAAAGACTTTTTTTGCCATTAATGATCTTGCCATGGCATCTGCTGGTGACCAGTTGGCTGCTGTTGTGCAGACCGTGGCCCTGCAGGAGGGGGATATAGAAAAGTTTCAGAGCGGCTGTTTTACGGTTGCTGTGAACGGAGAAGCCTGGAACCAGAACTTTGTGAATCTCTGGGATGTGCGTTTTTCAGAAGATGGCAGGAGGGTTGCCGCTGCCGCCCGGTCAACCCTTTATGATTACACGGTTGTTGTGGATGGCAAAAGCTGGAAGCAGCGTTTTGATGGTGTTTGGGAGCCGCTGTTTCTGAAAGATGGCCGTATAGCTGTCCCCGCCCGTTCCGGAGGCAAATGGCGATTGTGTGTTGACGGAGAGCCTCTGTGGGCGGAAAGTTTTGTGCAGCTCTGGCAGCTGGTGGTCAGTGATGCAGGCGGAAAGATTGCCGGGGTTTGTGCTCCGGAGTTTGGTAAGTGGACTCTGGTGGAAGACGGGAAAGTCTGGAGCCAGCGTTTTGGCGAAATGGTTATGGATCCCGTATTCAGTCCGGATGGCAGGCGGCTGGCATGCACGGGTAAAAACGGTGATATGTGGACCATTGCCTGTGATGATAAGGTATGGGACCAGCGATTTGATCAGATATGGGCACCGGTGTTTTCACCCGACGGGAACCATGTTGGTTGCCGTGCTCGGGATAAGGGACGCTTTGGGGTATATGTAAATGGAAAAACGATGGTGTCCGGACTTGCTTTCGCCTGGGATCCGGTTTTCAGCCCGGATGGTCAGCGTGTTCTGATTCGTGGTGTGGGTAGTGAGGGGGACCTTGCTGGTAAAATTTTCCGGGAAGTTCTTGAGATCGGATAAATGCTGATGAAACGGACAGCCTTCGGGCTTTTTGTTTAAGCACTGTACACAACGTTGGCAGGTGCTAAAAGCCCTTTTCCGGACGTTGATAAAGGAGGATCCATGACCCTGCAAACCTTGTATGCCTTTATTGCCGGCCCTCTGGCTGTTGCGGCAATCATCGGCTTTGTCATTGGCTGCGTATACCGAATTACCATGGCGGTCCGACAGACGGCATCGGACCGGATGGTGATCGAGTATTTTCATCCCCGCTATGCCCTGCGATCCATTCTTCGCTGGCTGACCCCCTTTGCCACGGTGAACATGCGGCGCCATCCGATCATGACAGTGGTGACTTTTGTTTTTCACCTTGGAATGGTGGTGATGCCCTTTTTGATTTTTGCGCACATGATCATGGTGTATGAGGCCTTCGGGCTTTCATGGCCAACCCTTCCGGATGTTTTTGTGGAGTGGGTGAGCTGGGCTGTGCTGCTTGCCCTGCTTTTTTTTATGGGCAGGAGGCTGATTCTGCCGGAAGTGCGCTATCTGACAACGGTTTCGGATTATCTGATTCTCATCCTGATTGCCCTGCCTTTTCTGACGGGTATCTGGGCGTTTAAAGGATGGTGGGCTGCTGAATGGATCACCCTTCTCCACATGCTGTCCGGGGAAATTCTTCTGGTGGCCATTCCCTTTACGCGTTTGGGGCATATGGTTTTATTTTTCATGACTCGTGGTTATATGGGCTCTGAATTCGGCGGTATCCGCCATGCCCGCGACTGGTAAGGGAGGCGTCATGACACAGCAGGCAATACAGGCAACAAAAAATATTGTTGATGAAGGCATTGAGGCGGGCCTTGCCCGTCTGACGCCGGAGCGCATTGAATCCGTGATTATACGGGTACTGAACCGTGAGGCAGGAGCGCGTCTCAGAACCTATGCCCGGACCTGTGTTCATTGCGGTCTCTGCTCCGATGCCTGTCATCATTTTCTTTCCATGAACCGGGATCCTAAATTGTCCCCCGCCGGGAAGGTAAAGCGCACCATCGGTGTGATGATGCAGAAAAAGGGAAAGGTATCAGCGGATTTTATCCGAGAAGCAGCTATGGTTGCATACAGTGAATGCAATCTCTGCAAAAAATGTGTGCTGTACTGCCCCTTCGGTATTGATGTGGGTTACCTTATGACCCTTGTGCGTCGTATCTGTCACCTTCTCGGGGTGGTGCCCAGGTATATGCAGGATACAGCCCATAGCCAGTCCGTGCACTTCAACCAGATGTGGATTAACGGAGACGAATGGGTGGATACCCTTTTCTGGCAGGAAGAAGAGGCCAGGGATGAGGCACCCGATATCCGTATTCCAGTGGATAAGGAGGGGGCAGACATATTTTATTCCGTTATAGGACCGGAACCAAAGTTCCGTGCCCAGCTGATTTATCAGGCAGCCATGATTTTTGAGGCTGCGGGCTCTGACTGGACCATGCCGGGTTCTCCGGGCTGGGATAACTCGGATCTGTGCATGTTCAGCGGTGACAATGAAATGATGGGCCGAATCAAGCGGGCTCATTTTGAAGCAGCTGCCCGCCTGCGGGTAAAAAAGATTGTGATGGGAGAATGTGGCCATGCCTTCCGTTCTGTTTATGATGTGGGCAATCGATGGCTGGGCTTCAAGATGCCGCCAATCCCAGTTATTCATGCGGTTGAATTTTATCATGATCTTGTATGTAATGGAAAAATCCGCATTACCAAAAAATTCAGTCAGCCCGTTACCCTGCATGACCCCTGCAATATAGCAAGGGGAATGGGCCTTTATGAAAAGGCCCGAGAGCTGGCCCATGCTCTCTGTGATACGGTTGTGGAGATGACACCCAACCGTGAACACAACATCTGCTGTAATGCAGGTGGAGGTATCATTAACTGCGGGCCTCCTTTCAAGGATAAACGTGTGGAATCCAACTCTGTGAAAGCCAGGCAGCTGTTTGATGCCAAAGCTCTGGGGGCAGAGGTGATCATTGCACCCTGTCACAACTGTCATGGAGGGCTGGAAGATATTATTCACCATTATGGTGTGGAGATGGATCTGAAGTTTTTCGGTGATATTATCTATGAAGTCATGGAGAAGCCAGAATGAGCCGCAAAGGAGTGTTTATGTTAAAAAAATCCGTCGCCTTTCTGTCTGTAGTCGGGGTCCTGGCCTGTATTGTCTTTTCCATGAATGCCTTTTCCGGTATAGATGAAGGTACTGTGACCGATCCCGCATTTGAGCGAAAAACCCGTGGGGCTGTTTTCTTTGATCATGATATGCATATGGATGCGCCAGGTGTCATGGATTGTGCCACCTGCCATCATTACTATGAAGACGGTGAACTGGTGGAGTTTGAGTCGTCCGAAGGATTGAGCTGTTCTGAATGTCATATGGGCGATGGCGGTAATACTTTGCCTCTTATTGAAGCCTATCATCAGCAGTGCCGCAGCTGCCATATTGAGCAAAAAGCCGGCCCTGTAACCTGCGCGGGCTGCCATCAGGCTCCCTGATTCAGGCCGGATGTTGTGCTCATGGCACGGCATCCAGCCTGAGGTCGGCCTTTGTTCCGGAGCTGGCCGGAAATTATCCGGTGCAATCCCATCCCTGGAGGAGATAATTATGCGCAAAAAAATCATGGTAGTGGATGATGATCCTATTATTCGCAAGTACCTGATGAACGTATTTAATGATAATGGGTATGAGGCTTGTGGTGCCGCTTCGGGGCCAGAGGCCTCAGAGATTCTGGAAAGGGAAATGCCGGATCTTATCACTCTGGATCTTGAAATGCCTGATGAGTGGGGGCCACGTTTTTACCGGCGCATGACCAAAAATCCTGCCTTTGCCAATATCCCTGTAATTGTGATTTCCGGTATGCAGAGCCGCCATCTTTCCATCAATAAGGCCATCGCTTATCTGGATAAGCCTTTTGATCCGGAAAAGCTGATTGGCATTATCAAAAATACCATAGGTTGAACTTTCCCTTCGGGAATATTTGTCAGATTGCATAAAAAAAACCAAGGACAGACCGTAAACGGGCTGCCCTTGGTTTTTTTATGAATGCATGAAAGGGGCTATACCCGTTGTGCGCCTGCTTCGATGACCGGCAGGCGTATGTGGGGTTTCAGAAGCTGCCAGCAGAGCAGGCATGTACCGCCACTGAATGTGGCCATTAAACCTATAGTCCGGATTTTATCAGCCCAGTCCAGTGATATGAAGGCCATGGCAAGGGCTCCCATGACAAAGTAGATGAAGATCAGAATGGAGGATGCGCTGCCCGCATCCACATCCACCTGCTCCAGGGCAATATTATTGGATGGAGGGCGGCTCAGTCCGATGCAGAAGGTTATGAAAGCCATGGGCAGGGCCATTTTTGCAGGCCCGGACAAGGGCAGAAAGAGAATCCCCAGGCCGCCGAGCAGCATGCCGGAAAAACCTATGGTGATAAGGCGCATACCGCCCATACGAGGGGCGAGTTTGGAGCAGCAGAAGGACCCGATCATAAAGCAGAGGGCATTACCGCCAAAAAGGAAGCCAAAGGTGCTTTCTGAGAGGCCCATGGCCGTAATATAGATATAGGAAGAGCCGCCGATGAAACTGAAGAGCGGTAGTCCCACAAGGGAGATGACCAGAACAAGAGAGATGAATCGGCGGTTTTTGAGAACACCGATGTATCGTTGAAGGAAAGAGCTTGGTGTCTGATCGTTTCTTTTGAGCGATTCCTCCATCATGAGAACACCGCCAAGGGAGATGATGCCGAGGACTCCTTGCAGAATAAAAATCCATGGCCATGAAAACCGCATCATGAGCAGGCCTCCGATTACGGGAGCGATCATGGGAGCCATCGCGGTGATGATGGCAACGTGCGCCATAACCTGCTCTCTTTTCAGGCCCGGTATGCGGTCTTTGATAATGGCAAGGGCTATGGCGGACGCGGCTGCTGCACCGGATGCCTGAAGTACGCGGTAAAGAATCAGGTGATAAATGGATGGGGCAGTGGCGCAGAGGAAGCAGGCAATTACATAAATGATAATGCCGACCATAAGGGGCGGTTTGCGGCCGAACCTGTCGGAAAGGGGGCCGTAAACCAGCAAAAAGAAACAGTATGTGACAAAAAAGCCCACAAGGGTGAGGTTGACTGTGCTGAGGGGCTGATTCCACTGGCGTTGCAGCGTGGGAAGAGCCGGAAGATACATGTCTGTGGCAAGGGGAGGAAACGCCGATAGAAGGGCAATGAGAGCGATCAGATGGCCCATGGTGTTTTTTTTCATGGCAGTGGCCCCATGAAGTTTCGGATTCCGGTGAAAATTATCTGGGCAGCGATGGAAGCAACGAAGAGTCCGGTGAGCTTGGTGAGTATGGAGAGGCCAAGGCGGCCGATGATGCGCTCAACACCACCTGCACACCACAGAAGAGCGCCTACGGAAAGGGCAGCGGCGGTTAGGGAGAGGCAGGCCATAAGCTTGTCGCTAAGACTCTGATACCCCGTACCCATAACAAGGAGGGCGCCTATGGTGCCGGGCCCTACGGTAATGGGGATAGCAAGGGGAACAACGGAAAAGTCACCTTCCGTACCCGGGAGCGAGGGACCGGGAGCGGGTCCGCGAACCAGGCTGACGGCGGAAAGAAAAAGAATGGCCCCTGCACCGATGCGGAAAGCATCGATAGTAATACCAAAGATCTGAAAGATGTAATGGCCGAAGAAAAAAAGAATAAAAGAGGCAATCAGCACGGCAATGGTGATTTTGCAAGCAATTTTACGGCGTTCTCCATTTGCCATGCCGGCGGTCATGGAAAGAAAAACGGATAAAACAAAAAAAGGGGTGAGAAGGAGAAATATTTTCAGGTAAAGGTTGATGAAATTTTGTAGCATGAAAACTCCAATGGCAGGTGCAGCCTTTGTATCCGGCTTCTTGCAGGTCCAACTTCTTGTATCCGGTAAGGATCTGAGTGGGAAGGGGATAGTTGTTTCGTGGCGATTATGCGGACGGTTTTTTGCTGTTTGGGCAGGATTGTCCACAAGGACGAGAATAAAAAAGACAGAAGGGCAGTCTTCCATTTTTATCCGTATGGAAAAGTCGCTGCCCTTCTGCCGGATGATCAGGCAATAATTTTTTCCAGTTTTTCTGCAATGGCTTCAGCGGTGAAGGGTTTCACAACATAGTTGGAAACTCCGGCTTGTACAGCTTCAATCACATTCTGTTTCTGGGCTTCTGCTGTTACCATCAGGAAGGGAATATTTTTATAGGCAGGGTCAGAACGAACCTTTTTGAGGAGTTCCAGGCCGGTCATTTTGGGCATGTTCCAGTCTGATATGATGAGATCAAAACTGTTTTTGGAAAGCGCCTCCAGGGCTGTCGTACCATCATCCGCTTCGGTGATGTTGGTAAACCCCAGTTGCTTGAGAATGTTTTTAAGGATGCGTCGCATGGTGGCAAAGTCGTCCACCACAAGGATTTTAATTGAAACATCCATTATTGGAGAGCCCTCCTGATTGGTGCGCATTTTTCATCAACAGAGAAAACGCCGCATGGGTGATTTTGATTTTATGGGGCAGAAAGACCGGTACATGGGTTGTATGTCGATTCTGGATAACCTGCAATCTGCTTGTAAATAATTATAGTAAGTATCCTTTTTTGGCAAGCTTCTTTAGATGTCTGTGTATGGATTGGTGGTACAGCACCGGTCTGTCTGGTTTGGTAGCGGATTTGTTTTCTGTATTGCGGTAAAAAAAAAAGCAACGGAAGCCCGAAGGTTCTTCCGTTGCTTTGTCAGTGGCTCAAAGTGGGCGAGCCATAAAGGCAGGTAAATAGTAATGACGGGCTCACTTTTTTTGTGAGGTGAAAGATATGGCAGTATGGCAGGTATTCGAGATCTGATAACATATCTGTATCATAGGCATTGCTGCTTCGATGATACTCTTTTAGTAAGGCTTTTGTATGCAAAGGTACATCCAAAACAAAAAGAATCAATATAGTGTTTTTTAGGGTTTTGCAATGTTTTTTTGCTTAAAGAGGGTTATTTTATTTTTCTATCTGTTGGAAAAAGTGTCGTACTGAATTAGGTCTCCTTGCATCACAAGATGGAGGTGTTTTTTTGTATCAGAAGGCCTGTTGATTTGAAAAAAAGTTCCATATCCCAGCCCTTAACTGGGCGTGGAGGGTAAAGAGTACCCGGTTTTGCAGGAAAGCTCATGCTCCCCATGGCTGGCCTGTGAAGTCAGCGGTCACGGATTTTCTGATTGTGGAAAGGTCTGAAAAAAGCCATTGACAGTTTTTGCCCCCTAATGTACAAGACCTCCGGTAGTGTCGGGAAGTGGCTCAGTCTGGTAGAGCACAGCGTTCGGGACGCTGGGGTCGCTGGTTCGAATCCAGTCTTCCCGACCATTCCAGTTATGAATGAAAGCCCTGCAGTTTTTGCAGGGCTTTTTTTTATGTAAGAAAGTGAATCGAAAAATTGGTATGGGCAGTTCGGCAGGTGGGTGTACTGGCAGTGCAGCCTTTGACCGGCCAGAGCCTGGTACGGGAAACAAGTTCCGGGTTTATTTTTCATAATGGTGGTTTTTTTGAAAAAAGGAATGGACCCATGCAGCTAAATTTGAATCCTTGCCCGGTGGGAGTCACGTTAGCTCTGATTTCTGATAAATGGAAAATCTACATTATCCATGAACTGCAGGGTGGTCCCCGGCGACCGGGTGAAATGCGAAGGTTGCTGAAAGGAATATCTCAGAAGGTTTTAACGGAAAATCTGCGATCTATGGAAAAGGATGGGTTGCTGATAAGGGCGGTATGCGGGGAAGTACCTCCGAGGGTAGAGTACTCCTTGACGGAACTGGGAGGGAGTCTCTCCCCGGGTTTGGAAGCTATGTTTGACTGGGGAAGTGAGTATCTTCAGAGGTAGTTATTTATAAGATCGAAACGCACTCGACAAAGTATCTTCAGTTTCAGATATGATTATAACGATCAGGCATTTTTATCTACGTTGAGTGGGAAAGAACTTCTGAGTAACTTCAAAAGTTACTTTATGACAAAACGTCGTAAAACGGCATGGTTTGCTTTTTGGTGCATTGTTTGGTTTGGAAACCGCGTATCAGCAGGTGACGGCGCCTTGACATGGAAGCGGTCAGTATACTGTTCGCCAGCTCCCATGCCCAGTTTATTTCAATTTGTATTTTCTGGGGCCTTCCTCAAAGCTGTAAGTCTCAATTTCTTCCACATCCACATAGAAAATTTCGAAAACCGGATTGTCCGGACTCGTATACATTTTTTTAATAAACGGGTATTCCTCCATTGCACGGGCTTTCAGTGTAATATCATCAACGAAATAAGCTTTACCACTCACGGATAATACAGGCGAAAAGTCTTTTGAATATGAGCAGAAGGATACAAAGGGATTGCGCTGTATCTGGGCGTATACCGGTTTGTCATTGGTTGTTCCAAAATAGACTTTGTTGTCATCAGAGAAAAGATATTGAAAAACCCTCGTTCTGGGTCTGTTGCCATCCAGAGTAGCGAGTACACCGTAGGTATTATCCTTCAGAATCTTATTGAAATCAATCATGCCAGTCTCCATGTTTTATTGGTGTCAATGGCCATTAACAATTGGGCTTCCGCTGGTTGTGAACTGTGAATTCCTGCTCATATTTGAGTTTATTGTTTTACGAAAGAGCTGTAAAGCAGGCACTTTTCTGTACTATAGTAACGCGCAGGTAATTATAACCGGAAGAAAATTCCACAGAATGATTCCATGATGCTTCTTTGAAAGGGTTTTCGGGCTGATTTTTTGTGAGCTGATGCATACGGACGCGAAGCATACTTTTATCAAAGCTGCTGCTGGGAAAGGGCAATAAAGTTAGTGGGGAGACGTGTTATTTCCATCGGCTCAGAATTTCTTCCATTTTCCCGTCCTGTTTCATTCTCCCCAGGGCATCAGCAATGTTTTTTGCTGTATCGTAAGGGAAGTGAAGGCCAGCGGCTATGTAGACACGGGTAATGTCACCTATGGCTATCCCCTCCTGCAGATTTTGTGTGTTCTGACCAATTTGCCGCCAGTTATGCAGGGCAATAAAATCAGAATCCGCCATGGCATCAAGTCTTTTGTACAATAGTTTTTGCGCGTTGATTTCTGCATTGCGCGTTTCATCGAGTCGAACAATGCCCTGTTGCTGCAGAAGGGGAATAATGGCGTGGCCCCGGACAACCCCAATGTTGAGCTCTCTGGCTTCGTCAATGGAGTTTATGGGGTTTTTTCTTTCATAGGAGTAGAAGCGGAACTGAGTCTGGACCAGTTCGCCTACCCATTTGAAGGTATCTTCCCGTTGACGAGAGCGTGAAAATGGAATGATTGCATTCACTTCACTGCCTGGCTGTTGCACGAGCATCTGAGCACGGACCCAGGGAACATCCATTCGAAAAATAAAATCCGGAGCACCATAAGCTGTTGCCTCTTTGAGGATTTCAACTGTAATACCAACAGGTTCTCCATCCACAACTCCGCATAAAGGCATAGCGTCCAGTCCATACACCACAACAGTCTGTGCGAAACTTCCCGATATGAGCATCCATTGGCTCAGTAAAAATACCATTACTACAGTGGTTTTCATTTTCATACAAATCTCCTGATGGAAAGTTGTCAGGGCAGATGTGGAGGATTAGAGAAGTTTTATCAGATTAATGGAGACAGCGGATTGTGTCAACCCGGACTAAGTGAGCTTTTCGATGGCATCGTTTGGGCGGGTTTTTGTTGCGACCAGTCTGCCAGGATTCGAGGGTTTTAATGGCACTTTGGCCGTATTTCATCCGGTAGCCCAGGCGCAGCATCAGCTTTTGTCCGGCATGCATCATCATTCACCAAGAGAATGCCTTCGTTGTCCGTGGGGAGCTGCCCTCTTTGTGCGGTAAGGGAGAGAGCCGATCCGGCATGAATGGCAGGGAGAAGGATATGAAATGTAGTGCCTTTCTCCATCTCGCTGTCAATCTTGATATCTCCACCGTGATCCATGACGATGTCTTGGACGGTGGATAGCCCAAGTCCGGAGCCTTCATCACTGTTTTTGGTGGTGAAATATGGGTCAAAAACTTTATCCAGTATATCAGGTGCAATTCCACAGCCCGAATCTGTAATGGAAATTTTGATGTAGCTGCCCGGATTGATGCCATGGTAACTCCCTGAAGCCATATCCTCAATACGGATGTCCTGCAGGCTGACCATCAGCATCCCACCCTTGTCTTTCATGGAATGGCAGGCATTGGTACATAGGTTCATGAGAAGGCGGTGTATATGGATTTCATTGGCAAAAATGGGAAGGATGTCTGCTTGGATTGTTTTTCTGATTGCAATATTGGCGGGAAGGGTGGCTTGGATGAGTTGTAAGACCTCATCCACGGTTCTGGTGACATTTACCGGTCCTTTTTCCGGGTGGCACTGTTGACTGAACATCAGAATTTGATGGATAAGATCCTTTGCGCGGAGGCTTGCTTGAGAAATTTGATATATGTATCTGTTAATGTTTGATTCCGGCGGAGCAGCACCTAGGGCCAGCTCGGAAAATCCTAAAATGGCACTGAGGATATTATTGAAGTCGTGGGCGATGCCGCTAGCCAGTGTCCCCATAGATTCCAGTTGCTGAGACTTGTGCCTTTGTGCTTGCATTTTACGGTACTGTTTTTCCGCTGCTTTGCGTTCGGAAATATCCTTAACAAAAGAAACGCTATAGAGCCTGTTGCTGAATTGAAATAAATTTCCGGTAATTTCTACGGGGATTTCTGTCCCGTCTTTTTTGCGATGAACGCTTTCAAAATTGATTTGGCCCTCATGCTGGAGTCGGAGCCATAGCTCATAACTCTCTTGGTGGGATTTTTCATGGTCAATGTCCAGAATGTGCATCCGGCAGAGTTCTTCCTTTGTATAGCCGAGACACTGACAGGCATATTCGTTTACATTATCGATATATCCCCCATCTTTATTCAGAAAGATACCTAAAGAAGCTTTCTCAAAAATAAAGCCGGTTAGGTCCAGCTGTTCTTCCTTGTGTGTTCGTTCCGAGATATCTTTAGTAAATGCAAGTGCATATACATGGCCTTCAAAGTTGATCCGGTTGGCGGCCACTTCGACGGGGAGGCAATGGCCGTTTTTTTTGCGGTGCATGGTTTCCATGATGACGGCACCATCCTTGTATATTTTTTGCCAGATGTGAATCCATCGTTCCGGATTCATGTCCGGATCAATGTCAAAAATAGATATGCTCAGCAGTTCTTCTTCTGAATAGCCAAGCAAATCAGAGGTTTTTTGGTTTGCATAAAGAATGTGGCCGCTTTGATTGAATCGATAAACGCAGACCGGTGCATGATGCAGACAGAGTTGGTCCAGACGACTGTCCTCATTGCAGGTGGCTGTGGCGTTGTCCCGTGAACTCACCATCTTATCCTCATATTTTACTGAGCCAGTGTCTTTATCCATAAGGGGGCAGCCTGCTTGCCTTCCTCCACATTTGTAGGGATTGAAAATACCATAGTCGTTTTTACTCCGATAGTCAAAAAGCCTCGAAAGAAGAGGCGAGAAATGGTTATCACCAGAAATTTTTTTTAGCCTGTAATCCCTGCCAGTGGAGCCTGGTAAGGGGGTGGGGGAGAAGACGGGAATAATCCGTAACCATCATAAGGATGGCGGCTGCCGGAGAAGCCAAAAGCGTCGACAACTGCGAAGGGGTGAAGTTTAACCGAAAGTTTCGGAAGTCATGCAGGCTGCAGGTTCGGAGAACAAGTCGTCGGCAGACAGGCATGTGGTATCAGGTACCCATGGAAACAGGCTTTTGGTGCAAAAGGCTGTTAGCGGAGCAGGCGGGAAATAAATGCGTAGATTGCTGGAAACGGATAGGGGCACATTCCCCTCCGTGGAAGAAACGGAGCGGACAGGCGAAGAGGCCTTGAAAGAAGAAGCGAAGCATAAGGAATGGCGGATGGGATGGTACAGCCTGTATGATCCTCTTCTGCATGAAAGGCGTTGAGGAAGGTGTTCATCAGTAAAATGAAGTCTGCCAATGGAGCTCCGGGAACAGACGGGCAGTTCTGCAAAGACTTTACCCTCGGGATGAAAGAGAATATTCACAGGATGCCGAAGGATCTGAAGGGGAAAAGCTATCAGCCCGAGCCGTGCGAAGCGGGTTGGCCTGATGGAGGTGCCCGGAGGGGGCTGAATCCGCTGCTGTGCGATTGCGCCACTGATTCAAGGTTGCAAATGGCAAAAACTGTGGGATCTATGATGGCATGGATACGAAGGCATCTGCCGGCTCACTCATTGGGCCATACCTAATAAATGGTATGAAAAAACAGGCTTATCCCTGATGAATCAGGCAGAAACAGTAAGGCTTTCTGTGTAAAAAGAAGATAAAGATGGACATGATCGAGGGTGCGAGGCCCGTACGCATGGTTCTGTGAGAGGGATAGTGCAGAAATGATCACTTTTACACTACCCCTACTCGATTAATGGCAATAAGACAGTTTAGGTCAGCATACGGTATGGAGGATAATGGTTTCCTCGCGGCCCGGGCCGACAGAAATAATTGAGACAGGAACGCCGGCAAGGGCTTCGATCCGCTGCAGATACTGCTTGGCAGTTTCGGGGAGGGCATCGTAGTCAAGAATACCGGATATATCCTCTTCCCATCCGGGCAGAATTTCGTAAATGGGTACGCAGCGCTCCAGTTCTTTCAAAGAGGTTGGAACGTAGCGAATCTGCTTGCCATCAAGGGTGTAGCCTGTGCATATCTTAAGCTCTGGCAGAGAGCCGAGCACATCAAGCTTGGTGATCACAAGACCCGTAAGACCATTCAGGCGTGCAGCATTGTTGATGATGACCATATCCAGCCATCCACAGCGTCTGGTCCGGCCCGTGGTGGCACCGAATTCTGCACCTTTTTCCTGAATGAACTTTCCGGTGTCATCAAGAAGTTCTGTGGGGAAGGGACCCGCACCGACGCGTGTTGTATAGGCTTTTACAATACCAAGGACATCAGTGATGCGGCCGGGGCCTACTCCGGATCCGGCGCATGCATTGCCGGAAACAGTATTGGATGAAGTGACAAAGGGATAGGTCCCGTGGTCAATGTCCAGATGGGTTCCTTGCGCGCCTTCAAACAGTATGGACTCTCCCTTGTCCATGCGCTCTTCGAGTTCAACGGGTACGTTGGCAATGTAGGGTGCAAGGCGGCGGGCATAGTCTGTATACTCTTTATGGATGCTTTCTTCGGTTAGGGCATCTGCACCGAAAAAGCTGGTGAGCATGTGGTTTTTTTCTCTGATATTAAGGCTGAGGCGATCGGTAAACTCCTCGGGATCCAGCAGTTCCACAAAACGGATACCTCGGCGGGATGCTTTGTCTTCGTAGCAGGGGCCTATGCCGCGGCCTGTAGTTCCGATTTTCTTTTTACCGTCACTGATCTCCCGTGCATTGTCGAGGGCTTTGTGGTAAGGAAAAATCACGTGGGCTTTTTCACTGATACGGAGGTTATGCGGGCCGATGTCCACGCCTTTTCCTGTGAGGTAGTCAATCTCCTCCAGTAATACGGAAGGATCCACTACAACTCCGTTGGCTATGTAGCATGTTTTGCCCTGAAGGATGCCGGAAGGAACCAGATGGCTGACAAATTTTTCTCCAGCTACAACCATGGTGTGGCCTGCATTGTTGCCTCCCTGAAAGCGTACAACGCTGTCGGCATGCTCCGAGAGAAGATCAACGATTTTTCCTTTACCTTCATCTCCCCACTGGGTTCCTACTATTACAATATTGCCCACGTCTGACTCCTTACTTTATCCGGAGAAAATCCAGAAAAAACCGGAACACCGGTGAAGCGGTTCCGGTCGAATAGGGTTTTTAACCTTTATGTTTCAATGAGAAACAGGTTTACGCCTGCTTTCTTTTGGCTTCTTTTGCAATTGATCTTTTGCTGCGGAAAAAATTCTGAATTTTTTCTCTGCATAGGGGTTCAAGAACACCGGACTGCACTCTGATCTGATGGTTCAACCGTCTGTCGGTGGCAAGGTCGTATAAAGACCCGGCGGCACCCCATTTGATATCGGCAGCTCCGTAGATGAGGCGGTCTATGCGGGCATGAATAATAGCTCCCATGCACATGGGGCAGGGCTCTATGGTAACATAGATACTGCTACCCGACAGCCTGTAATTGCCCAGGTTTTCTGCTGCTTTCCGGAGGGCAAGGATTTCGGCATGGGCCGTAGGGTCACAGTTGCTGATGGTCCGGTTCCAGGCTGTGGCAAGCACAGTTCCAGAATTATGAACAATCACTGCACCTATCGGAACTTCATTCATTTGTCCAGCCTTTTCCGCAGCCCCAAGGGCAAGCTTCATGTAGTCTTCATCTTTCATAAAAAAAGTGTATACACAGATTTTCCATTTGACAAGCTGTAAGGCTTACTCTATAAAGCCTTTCAGTTTTGAGCGCCCGTAGCTCAGCTGGATAGAGTACCGGACTACGAATCCGTAGGTCGCACGTTCGAATCGTGCCGGGCGCGCCATAAAAAGTAAGGGTTTACAGCATAGAGCTGTAAGCCTTTTTTTATTTGTATTTAATTTATCCCAGTTTTTGAACTGATGCAGAGGGAAAAGAGGGGAATAATTTTTGAGCCGTAGTGCTACCATCTAGTCTTTTTCAGCATTCTCGAAAATACTTCTGTTCTTCTTGAAATCCTATTCCTCGTTCTCATTGCCTTCACCTTATAAAAAATGTATCTGAACACCATAAGAGCAGATACTACTTCCCATAACACATCTTTTTAAATGGGCACCTGTCTTATTGTCGGCGTATGCCGCTCACTGCCCTGATATGGTCATGGCCCTTTCAGTCCAGTACAGACGAAATCAGAGTTTAGAAAAATGAGAATAAAAAAAGAAAATATCTTTAGAGCCGCGGTAAGGGATGAGAAGGTTCATATTCCCCTTTACACTGAATCTGTCAGTGCTGGCTTTCCCTCTCCAGCCCAGGATTATGTGGAACGCAGCCTGGATCTGAATGAGCTTTGCATCCGCAATGCGGTTGCTACATTTTTTGTCCGGGTGTCCGGGGATTCCATGGAAGATGGCGGTATCCGCTCCGGTGACATTCTGATCGTGGACAGATCCATAGAGCCAAAACACAAAGATATTGTCATAGCGATTGTGGATGGGGAGTTTACGGTAAAGTGCTTCCATTCAGAGCCTGATGTAAGTCTTGTTCCCCTGAACAGCAGCTATCCTGTCCTTTATTTTTCTGAAGAATCAGAGCTGGAACTTTTCGGAGTTGTGACCTTTGTTATTCATTCTGTCAGAAACAGATAAGGATACCCGGCATGGCAGGAGATCAATATTTTGCACTGGTGGACTGCAATAATTTCTATGCCAGTTGTGAGAAACTTTTCAGACCGGATCTGAAAAATACTCCTGTTGTGGTTCTTTCCAACAACGATGGCTGTGTTGTGGCAAGAAGCCCGGAAGCCAAAGCCTTGGATATTCCCATGGGCGTTCCGGCATTCCAGATACAGCATCTTGTGAAAAAACATGGCATAATCGTATTTTCGTCCAATTATGCCCTGTATGCGGATCTGTCACACAGGGTCATGCAGGCCATAGAATCCTGCTGGCCTGATATGGAAATCTATTCCATAGACGAGGCCTTCCTTACCTTCAGCTCAAATCCTCTGCCGGGCCTCTCCATGGAGGGGCTGGCAGAGAAGGTTCAGAAACGGGTTTTGATGTGGACAGGCCTTCGGGTGAGTATCGGTGTGGCCCGCACCAAAACGCTGGCTAAGATTGCCAACTATGCGGCTAAAAAATATCCGGCAACCAAAGGGGTTGTGGTTCTCGAAGAGCAGGACCGAATAGACAGGCTCCTTGCTCTTGTGTCGGTGGGCGAGGTCTGGGGAGTTGGCCGTCGTACTCAGGAAAAACTGTGCAGAATGAATGTCCGGACTGCTTTTGATCTTAAATGTGCCAACATTTTGAATATTAAGAGGTTTTTTAATATAAAAATTGGGCAAACCGTAGAGGAGCTGAATGGGTCACCCTGTTTCACTCTGGAGCAGACACCTGGCCTGAAAAAGCAGATGATCTGTTCAAGAAGTTTTGGAGAGCGCATTAAGCGGAAAGACGATATGGAAAAGGCAGTCAGCTCTTTTTGTGTCTATGTTGCAGAAAGACTGAGGTCTGAAAAACTTTTGGCCGGCCGTGTGGATCTTTTTATCCGTACCAGCTGTTTTAATAAAGACAAGACCTCATATGCCAATTCCTGCGGTATCAACTTGGATTTTCCTTCAGACGATACTTTTTATCTGGTCGGTTTGACCTGTCGGCTGCTTGACTGTATCTGGAAAGAGGGAAAGGCGTACAGTAAGGCAGGGGTTGTGCTGTCAGTATTGACACCCGGAGAAGGAGGCCGACAGATGCAGCTTTTTGAAAGTAGCCTGATCCGTCCTCAGCATGAGAAAGTCATAGAGATTATGGACAGGATTAACAGGGAAAAAAAAGGAAAGGTCCTGATCGCATCGCAAGGCCTGGGCCAGAACCCCTGGAAGATGAAGCAGTCCCATGTTTCTCCGAACTATACGTTGGACTGGCGTGCAATTCCCATCATTCGGTGCTGAACCTCCACCTCGTGTCTGATTTGAATGAATAGATATTTGTCGTAGCCACGAAGCTCCATCCGATTCTTTTTGGGTGGAATGACAGACTCCAACCCTGACTTTCCGCCTGGGCAACAATGCCATTTGTGTTGTTATCCCCTCGGTCAGCCAAAAGGCACTGAGCGGCAAATCCTTTGATCGAAACAACTGCCTGCGTCTTATCAACTGTTGTACCTTTTGTAATAATAACCCTGAACGGCATGCCATGCCCATTCACGGCCAGATGCAATTTTGTGTTGAGCACCCTTTTGTGTGATTCCTGTCTTGATTCCCGCTTCTCGCTCCTGCTGCATGCTGGTGAATCTTGCAATGGCTGGCATAGATTATCAGCCATTCATAATTTGGCTCATCTGTCAAGGTCGCCAGCAGTCTTTCCCATACGCCTTTGTCTCTTCAGGGAATAAACAACGGTGGGTATTGCTCCATCCGCCATAAGCGGGGATGAGATATCGCCATGGAACACCTGTGCGCGTAATTCAAAAACCGTATTGATGAACTGTCGACAGTCTCGCACAATGCCGTCCCAAGTCACTTTTTTACCTGGCAAACGAGGTTTCCAGACTTCCTCTCAAATGTCGTGGCGCCTTGTGTGCTGGTCTAGTCAAATCAGCCTCCTTTTGAGTCCTTGTCTTGACTGAGTATGGCACAAAAAAACAGTTTGGGTAATCTCGTGACTACCTTATCTGGGGGAGGCAGGTTTTTTGTGTGCGGAGTCTGTAAAGTATTCTTTTATCATAGGTCATTGAGTGTTAAGTTGTACAGTTTTATGACACATGAGGTGTCGTGGCTATTTTATACAGAACGGGCAGGTATTGTGATCATATTTTCGGATCAGTGGTGGTATCATTTTGAGGAGTCCTGGCATATCAAGGCTCCTCTCGCAAAGGTGTGGGAAGGGATGGTGCACGTGGAAGACTGGCCGCTTTGGTGGGATGGGCTGATTTCTTCCTCTTCTCCGGATACCTTACCTGTGAATGTGAACGGTAAGCGCTATGATACGCGGTGGAGAGGGTCTTTGCCTTACAGTCTTGATGTGGGGGCCATACTCCGTGAAGTCTGCCCGAATGTTTTGATTCGAGCAGATATCCATGGAGATATTCATGGTGTCTGTACCTGTCGCGTTCAGGAAAATGGACGAGGAACCCATGTTTTATTTTGTCTGCATGTTCGAACTGCCCGTCCATTGCTGACACTTCTGTCTCCTTTTTTAAAAAGGTATTTCAGTGATAACCATAAAGGCATCATGGTAAAAGGAAAGCTGGGGTTTACCCGTTATCTGGCAGAAAGGTCTGGTCGGTGAGGTCTTTTGTGCGGAATGTATATCTGCTTTTTTTCTTTATTTGGGGTGCAGCTGTTATCGGAACGGCAGTGGCTGATCCTGTAGGCAGAATGATGGAGTCTTTTGATGCCCTGACCACGTATACAGCCCTGCTGGAGTCGGAAGGTAAAGACGGGCGTAAGCGCATTTATTATGCCTACCAGAAGCCTGGTTTTATCCGGATGGATTTTGTGGAGCCCCACAAAGGAGCTCGTTTGATTTATGTGCCGGATGAAAAGCGAGTTTATCTTCGTCCTTTTTCAAACCGGCTGATTCACTTACGGCTTTCTCCTGATAACAGGCTGATTACAGATCCCGAAGGTCATACGGTGGATCAGTCGGATATTGGTTCTTTGCTTCGGACTGTAAAAAAAGATGCCGACGAAGGCCTGGTAACGTCGTTGCCTCCGGAACTTGTGGAAGGGCTATTTTGTGCCGGGGTTGTCGTTGAAACGGAGGGAACTGTCTGGATTTTATGGGTGCATCCCGATCTGGGCCTGCCTGTCAAAGTGGAAAAGTACCTTGATAATGGAGAAGATGAAATTGTTTTTCTCCACAATCTTGCTGTGGATGAACTGCTTGACAACTCAATTTTTATTCCCTGACACAAGGGGCTCATGCCAGACCTCGACCGCATCACCGTGTACTGATGGGTGCTTGCCTCATTGGAATAGGCAGGTTGCCTAATGGCATATGTGTTCTCTCTGGCTGCGTTTGTCCCCAGCCTCTGTTTCTGCTGTTTTTGTTGAGCGGATACATGAAAAATCATAGTTCCTGTTCTGTTTTTCCACCATCAGAAATAAACCACTGCCATTCCGGAGGGAGATTCGCTTGTCGTCGGGAACAGCGGCATCTGTCTTTGTATTATGTTAAACAGCTATAGTGCCAGCCCCTTTCATAAATTAGTGGCAGAGGCTCATTAGCGGACGGCTAAAGATTGTTATTTAACAAGGTTTTTTTCAGGGTTTTTTTCCTTTTCGCTTATCACTTAAAACAGGGCAAAAAACAGCCCAAAACCCGCATGAATATTGACTTTCAGGCAACAAAAAAGGCCTCCCTAAGGAGACCTTGAATGTTATGTGGCGGAAGTGCATGTCATTACAAGACGTTTTTATTTTCCTGTTTTTAATGAATAAAAAACATGGGGTCTGGTCTGACTACATGCTGACCACATATTATGGGGTTTAATCTTTAGTCACTTGCGCATGTATAATCCCCGCTGTTTTCCGCTATGGCGTGCCGCTGTTCTTTGTTGCGCATACCGAAGCGTTTTATCTTGCTTTATGATTTCTGCTGCCTGAGGGACTGAACAAAGGCCTCATGGTGGACTTCCGGACTGAGTACGCTTACCGTCCGGAGGATATTGTTCACGGAAACCACCATATTCTGATGGAGCTGGCTCAGGGTGTTTAAGCTTGCCAGCATATCATTCACTTCCCGCACAAGGTGCCTTGCCAGAAGAATCTGGTCTTCATGGCCATAGTTGATGGCCACGGGAGCGGCAGACCCATAGCGGCCCGTTTTGCGGATGGCGGGGAGAACTTCTGATGCCACCCAGTTGGTGAACTCTTCAGCGGTGGGTTTGTTGGAGCGGAAGGCCAGTTTGTACAGGGCGGGTTCATTAATAATGATAAGCTGCTGCTCACCGCCGCCCCGGTTGTCTTCGGAAGAAGGGGTCAGGAAATTCCTGAGTCCTTTCCATTCATCGGGTATAGAGGCAAGCGTTTGTTTCCCCGTCCATGAGATCCCTAGTGCTTCACATACATCTTTAGCGACAAACCAGATCTCTCCGTTTTCAGAAAGGGTTCTGATTGTACAGTTTTGAAAAATAAAATTGGTGGTGGGCAGGTTGTTTTCCATGACAGGCTCCTTGGCTAAAAAAATGAAGGAATCCGCCATCTCTGAATGCTAAAACAGGGGTGGCGGAGCTATATGGGTTAGCATTACCGGGCCAAGGCAACCGGTGCTTCCGAAGAAGCCCACATATAGCTCCGCCATAAGGGTGTGCGAGGACACAAAAAATGCGCCTGCATCTTTTTATGGTGGCGCTACACGCCTTGACTTTCGGGATGCTAAACCCGGCTACGGTTTTTTACCGCAGCATGGAAACCATACCATGCAGGAAGTGAAAGTCAAGGTTGAAAAAAGATTGCGCATGTGCTTGGATAAAGGCAAATATTTAAAGAAGGGGATTCATTGTGGGCAAAAAAGCAAACCCTGCAGCGGTTTTGATTGCTTTATTTTTTGCGTTTGTTATTTTTTCGGGAATCATAATGGAAGGGCTGCTCATCATTGTATTGATAGGCGGTGGCGTTGCGGCCTTCTTTTTTTATAACAAAAAAAAGGAGGTTACTCCCCAAGATGCAGATCCTTTTTCTGGATACACCCAAAGCGAACCCACAAGAAGCTATCAGCCTCCGAAAATAACCAGATACTGGGATGATGTGCACCACGACATCCCCGTGGACAGCCTCCTTAATATTGTGTACGTGAACGGGAAGGACGAGAAGACCAGTAGGGATGTGGAGATACGATATTACGATGGCGGCTGCTACCTCCAGGGACACTGCCACCTGAGGAGTGCCTACAGAACCTTTCGCATCGACAGAATACAGGAATGTTTTGATGTGGAAACCTTTGAAACCGTAACGGACATCCCCGGACACCTACGCAGCAAATACGAAAAGTCCCCCAAAAGGATACTGGAAAAGTTTTATGACGATGAAAAAAACACCCTCAAGATCCTATACTATGTGAGCAAGGCGGATGGACAAACAAGGAGGGAAGAGAGGATTATCTTAGCGTCAGCTATAGATGAGTTGCTGTGGCCCACGGCCTTGCCTCCGGACCTGATTGATAAGTTTATAAACAAAATAGAACTCGTTTCAGTGCATGGATTTAAGCTTGCTGTCGGCAAATTAAAAAACGAAAACCCTGACAGGCTGTCTATGGTTTTTGATTATGCGGGAAGAATTGTCGCTACACAAAAAAGCATCCACCCAAACGAAAAAGAGGCTTTGGAATATATAGATAAAAAAATAAAAGAGACGAAAAAATAGCCGAGGTAAAATAAAAGGGGTCAGACCCCTTTTATTTTTTCCGCAGCATGAAAACGATACCCAGCCCGGAATGGAATGTCAAGATGCTGTTGCGGATAGTAAAAAATTAAGGCTGATGTATGTTTGGGATTGTCAGATAGGGATGGGGGGAGTATGAAAAAAGAATCTGTTTTACAAATTGCAGTGGCAGTATAACTCCTACCTCCGTATATTCGGCAAACATAAGAGGAGGCAGCAATGGTAAGTCAAATCAAAAAAGCATTTGTTTTTTTTGGTATTATCGGTGTTTTGCCCTTGCTGTTCACAGCACATTCTTCAGGCAATGCTGTGGATGGTGCGGTACGTCAGGGGCAGCAGACCTATTATTGTGAGGTTTACAACAGCACAACCATACGGGCGCATATTGTTTTTGTTGAATACATGTACCAGCATCAGGGTCAATGGTTCAGCATGTCAAGAAGCTGTGATCCGAATTCGGGTAGCGGCTGTGAAATCAGTCCCGGCGGCAGCCTTTTGCACAATTCGAATATCCGGCTTCACCAGTACCCCATATCCCATTGCCGGGCGCATTTAGGCGGTGGGCGGTGGTAGCAAAAAGATGCTCCTTTTTTGCAAATCAAGTCTTTTCATTTCTGGATAATGAAAAAGGGCTAGGCTCCATTACGCTGTGTCTTGCACTAAAAGGTTGCATAAGATGGTATGGTTGGTTATGGAATGAACATTGTTTTAGCTGGTGACTATATAGGATAGAAAAGAGTTAGGAAGGCCCTGACCCTTTGGAAATAACAATATGAAAAATGGACTGCTCATTTTGGGTTGTCAGATTTGAAGGGATTCTTATGGATTTAATAGATAAAATCAAGGATATTGCAAGCAGAATACCGAAGCAAATAGAGCATATTCAAACAGAGGAGGCAACAAAAAATGCTTTTGTTATGCCTTTTATAAATGCTCTCGGTTATGATGTTTTTAATCCTTTGGAAGTGCTTCCTGAATTTACATCGGATGTTGGTACAAAAAAAGGTGAAAAAGTTGACTATGCTATAAAAAAAGACAATAAAATTATCATGTTAATTGAATGTAAATGGCGAGGATGTGACCTTGATAAAGAGCATGTATCACAACTATACCGATATTTTTCGGTAACTGAAAGTCGCTTTGGCATTGTAACGAACGGGCTTATATATCGTTTTTATTCTGATATTGAAGAAAAGAATAAAATGGATATGAAGCCTTTTTTTGAGTTTAATATCTTGAATTTTGAAGATCATCAGATTGAAGAGCTGAAGAAATTTACAAAACCTTCTTTTGATTTAGATTATATTCTGACAACAGCAAGTGCCTTAAAGTACACGGGTTCCATAAAGCGAATTTTTGCAGAAGAGCTGGCAAACCCTTCAGATGAATTTGTAAGATTTTTTACAGCGCAAGTTTATTCTGGTGTAAAAACCCAGGCTGTGGTCGGACAGTTCACTAAGATTGTGAAAGATGCGCTTAACCAATTTATCCGTGAAAGAATCAATGACCGTTTAAAATCTGCTTTGAATGATGTGCAGGATCAAAGAAGTGATGAAAATGTTAAAGATTCTCAAGAGCCAGAAGTTCCAGAAGATGGCATAGTTACAACGGAAGAAGAAATAGAGGGTTTTCATGTAGTAAAGGCAATTGTGCGCGATGTGATTGATGTTAACAGGGTCGTTATGCGTGATACAAAAAGTTACTGTGGTATTTTACTTGACGATAATAATAGGAAGCCAATTTGCCGCTTACATTTTAATTCGTTATCTAAAAAATACATTGGTATTTTTAAGCAAAAAATAGAAACACGACATTTCGTTAACGAGATATCAGAGATATACAATTTCGCAGATCAGATTAAGCTCACCATTGCTGAATATACTGGGGCAGAAATAAACAAAAAAGAAGCAGCTGCAGTTGAAGAAAAGGAAGCATGAGTAAAATATGAGTAAAATGATAAAAGGGGGCAAAAGTCATTAAAAGGGGTCTGCCCCCTTTTCTTTTGCTTTTCTTACGTGAAGGAAGGTGCTTATCATGGCAAAAGCCTGTTTTCAGTGTGGCGGTACCGGCAAAGTCCATCGAAGCTCCATGCCCCACAGTCCGGGATGCATCTTTTGCACGAGGTGCGTTGGCTGCAACGGGACAGGAGCGATCCCCGACAACGCGAGCCAATGCCCCAAGTGCCATGGACAAGGCCGATACCACGACAGCCCCATGCCGCACAGCCCGGATTGTATCTTTTGCACCCGGTGCGGCACCTGCAATCGCAAGGGGTGGCTCTGATACTGGTGGCACGGCTGAAAGATAAAAGGGGTCAGCCCCCTTTTCTTTTGAGCTTTCCCCTTC